>JBLNCH010000332.1:0-3089 GCA_050260485.1 Bacillota bacterium
GGAACCCAGTTCAAGAGAATAGTCTTCACCCATGCCGCCCGGAAATGGCTCATCGTTTATAAAACCCTTAAAGTTGATATTTACTAAGTCTCCATTCTCCGCCGGCACTTCATCTTCAGCCGTTACCAGCTTGGCATAACGGTTCCTCATTGTTTCGAGACGCCGGTTTACATCCTCCTCGCGGACCTCTTGCCGGGGAATCTCAACCTTTAGACCGGTTATCGTCCCCAGCTTAACCTCTGGTTTAACTACGACGTTTGCTTTGAAGATCAAAGGTTTGCCACCTTCAATCTGGACTATATCAATCTTGGGTTGGCTAACCGGTTCAATCTCGGTCTCCTTCACAGCCTTCTCATAGGCTTCCGGAACAACCTCTTCTAGTGCATCCTCAAACAGGGCTTCCTTGCCTAGATAAGCTTCAAGGATCTGACGCGGCACTTTACCTTTGCGAAATCCTGGAATACTGACCTTGGTTACGATTTTGCGATAGGCCTTTTGCATCGCCTGCTCCAGCCTGTCAGCATCAACCTCAATCTCCAGGGCCACCTCATTCCTCTCCATTCTTTCCAGCTTCGTCTTCAATTATGCTTACCTCCCGTTAGCTAAATCATACCCTAGATCATGAACCGTTGTGGCAGTGATAAACTCATGCCGCCAATCCTATCCTGAAGTAGTTTTTCTACAACAGAATATGATTTCCTCCTTAACTTGGTTGCCGGTTCACTAACAAAACACCTCGGCCCATTGAAAGGGCCGAGGTAATGCACTTCTGGAGCGGAAGACGAGATTCGAACTCGCGACCCTCGCCTTGGCAAGGCGATGCTCTACCACTGAGCCACTTCCGCAAAGCACTGATTCCCAATGACCTATATTATAGGATAATGGGAGAATAAATGCAAAGTCAAGACCCCGCGTTCTTTGGACTGAAAAATCGAGGTAGAGGTCCAGGAGTTCCACAGCTACTGCTTGTTTTCGGATAATGATCGGTTGTTTAACCATAGAATCATATCATCAACAGTCAGATTATACCACAATCATGTTGATATAAGGCCGAAATCACAGAAAACCATGGCAGTTTGGGCAGATTTGAGGCCTATGGTATAATGTTCAAAAAAATAAGGGACGTGAATCCTTGATTCCACTGAGAGATCAAATCCCCAGTCAGCATCCGCCAGTAATGACCCTGATCCTGATTGCCATCAACCTGTTTGTCTTTTACCAAGTGAACATTCAGGGGATGCCCGGTATAGAGGAGATCTACACCCGTTACGCTTTGATTCCCGGACAATTTGATTTGTCGCACCCCTTAACCAGTATTACGCCTCTCGTCACTTCCACCTTTCTTCACGGTAATTTAATACACCTCATCTCCAACATGTGGGCCTTGTGGCTGTTTGGCGATAATGTCGAGGACCGGATGGGAGCCCTTTATTTCCTCCTGTTCTACCTGATTAGTGGGATGGTTGCCGGGATATCTCATATATATGTTAATCCAACCTCGTTAATCCCTACCGTCGGCGCATCCGGTGCTATAGCCGGAGTTATGGGAGCTTACTTCATCTTATATCCCCGGGCCAGGGTCCTAACCTTGATACCGGTTTTTATTTTTCCCTGGTTCGTTGACATCCCGGCCTTTATATACCTGGGTTTCTGGTTGTTAACCCAGCTTATGGGAGCAACTGCATCCCTGGCAGGTGGAGCCGTCCAGATTGCGTTTTGGGCACATGTTGGGGGATTTGCCGCCGGGGTACTGTTACACCGGTTATTCCTTCTGGATAGGACTACAGCCTGATTCTTCCCAGGAGGTACTGCCCAATCAGCAAATACCATGCTTAATAATGCGAATGCAGGAGCAGGGTTTTTCCAATTGATGGGGAAAACTAAGTAGCGCAGGATGGAGGTGAAGGCTTTGCAGTGGCAGGATATGGACCCGGCAGTAACTGTCACCATCTATCAGACCATTCTCAACAGAATCCAGAATTTTGCTGATCAAACACTTGAACGTGACAAGCAGCATGACCTGATGCGTCATTTCTTGGCCAGTCTCCCTCTCGGCGGAATGTTGGATTTCCTGGAATATCATTCGTACCAGAGGCTTTATCGTATGTTTTTCAATGATTGGCTGCTCCTCGACTACCGCAGCAAACCCGGTGGTCCAACCATGGCGGAGCTAACCTTACAAAACCTGAAGAATACTCTTGATCAGCGGGAAGTACAGGCCCTGACAAATCTTGTTAAATCGTATGTATCCGTTTATCGCATCTTGAGCTTCGGGAACGGTCAAGCCTACCTTAAAAACCTGGTCATTCCCAAGCACAACTACAAAATCACCACCAGCTATGAAGGTTTTATGGCAGATGATATCCTGGTTACCCGATTGCTGCCTGGTCCCAGCGATTGGCTGCTGCTTGAACCATGGATCCTCTTGCTGCCGTTAAACGAGAAACTGCTCGCCAAGTCTCTGCGCCAGGTGATGAAAGAGGCGGGATACCATAAGCGGGACTTCAGTCGCTTCTGTAAGAAGAAAACCATCTTGCTCCTGCAGGTGATCAACCAGGAGGTTGTTGAGGCCGAGAAAGAGGTGGTGGCGATGGCTGAGAACATACCTTTCTGCCCGGATTGGCACGAGGCAACCGTCAGTGACAGCCAAAGGATCATGGATCTCTTGCAGGCAAGCGATGGTTTTCAGAAAATGAACGGGAATGAAGAGGGACGCTTTTTGTTTTTTGACCCGGAGAACCCCGGAAGGTTGAGCTGGAGTTATATCCTGGTTGAAGAAGACCGGATGGCCCTCTGTGTCCCCCCCCAGGAGGATTCTTCTTTGGTATTTGACGCTCTTACCCAAGTGATCGCCGGTTCCGGAGAAGGCTTGAAATTTACAAAGCTGGATAGTTCCCATGAGCGGGCAGTCCACTATAATAACCGGATTATTGAGGATCTAAGCAGGTTCCTACAGAATCATGAAGAGATGATTGATGATATCTTGATTCCTCGCCAGTACACTCAATACTGCCAGGAACAGTCCCGTTCAGATTTCTTTGCCAAGCTCAGCCTGCTGTTGGGTGAGCGGCTGCAGAATCTACATACCA
>JBLNCH010000333.1:0-9160 GCA_050260485.1 Bacillota bacterium
ATCTTCCAGCGGGCTGGTGCGTATGGGAATGAACCAGGTAGCGGCAATCTACCGCCAACTGGCGGAGCTGATTTCGGCGTTGCCGTAAGACCCAGGTTTTTAAAGGCGACCGAGAGCATCAGCTTAATCCGGTTCAACTGGTTGACCTCACTGGCCCCGGGATCGTAATCGATAGCCACGATATTGGCTTCCGGGTATCTCCTTTTGAGGCCTCTTATCATTCCTTTGCCGGTTACATGATTCGGCAGGCAGCCAAACGGCTGCACGCAGACGATGTTTGGTGCACCCATTTCGATCAGTTCCACCATCTCAGCCGTCAGAAACCATCCTTCCCCGGTATGGTGTCCATGAGAGAGGATCCCCTTGACCTTATCACCCAGTTCATAGATGGTGGGGGGTGATTCAAACCGCTGACTCCGGTCCAAAGCCTTTCTCACATCCCGGCGGAACCGCTCCAGGTAGCCAATAAACAGCTTGCTGAAGTACATATCCCGCCGCGAACCGGCCAGATAACGGTAACGGAAGATGGCGTCCGCGAGCGAATAGAGGAAGAAGTCCAGCATGTCCGGTACAACCGCCTCCGCGCCCTCGCTTTCCAGTATCTCGACAATATGGTTGTTGGCTGCCGGGTGGTACTTGACCAGGATCTCACCCACCACCCCAACCCGGGGCTTTACGACATTGGAGATCTCCAGTTGGTCAAACTCTTCCACTATCCGGTAGATGTTTTCCCTGAAACGGCGGTTGTCCGCCCGGGGGATATCCTCCTTACAGACCTGCAGCCACTTGGCCAGAAGCAGGTTGGCGGCTCCGGGGATCTTTTCGTAGGGCCGTACCCGGTAAACGACCCGCATCAACAAATCGGCATAAACCATGGCCATAACCGCCTTCTTCACCAGGCTGTGGGTGATCCTGAATCCCGGGTTTACTTCAATCCCGGTCATGCTGAGGGACAATACCGGCACCTGGTCAAACCCGGATTCCCGCAAGGCTTTGCGCAGCAGGCCTATATAGTTGGTAGCCCGGCACCCGCCCCCGGTTTGGGTCATCAGGACCGTAGTTTTGTTAGGGTCATATTTGCCTGACTGGAGCGCATGGATCAGCTGCCCGATTACCATGATGGAAGGGTAACAGGCATCATTGTTCACATATTTCAGCCCCACCTCGACATCCTCCGGTTCCACGGTGGACAACAGGACCACATTATATCCCTCTGATCTGAAAGCGGCCTCTTCCAATTCCAGCTGCAGTGGTGCCATCTGCGGGCAGAGCAGCACGTGGTTCTGCCTCATCTCTTCCGTAAAAATATGGCGCTGGGGGTTAGCATAGAGTTCCCGGGGTTTGATACCCATCCGCTCCCGTTCCTGGACTGCCGCGGCCAGTGAACGGATCCTGATCCGGGCCGCACCCAGGTTGCTGACCTCGTCGATCTTCAGGACCGTGTACAGGCGGTTGTGCCGGTTAAGGATCTCCTGAACCTGATCGGTGGTAATGGCATCCAGGCCGCAGCCGAACGAGTTAAGCTGCACCAGCTCCAAATTGGGGTTGCCTGCTACCAGGCTGGCAGCGGCATAAAGCCTGGAGTGGTAGGCCCACTGATCAACCACCCGCAGCGGTCTCTCGACGGTCCCCAGGTGGGCTACCGAGTCCTCGGTCAGAACCACCATACCGTTGGCGGTGAATACCTCCGGGATGCCGTGGTTGATCCCGGGGTCTATATGGTAGGGTCTGCCGGCTAGGACTACACCCCTTTTATTATTGGTCCGCAGGTACTCCAGAACCTGTTCTCCCTGGCGGCGGATATCGTTCTTAAAACGCTCGTCCTCTTGCCACGCAGCATCGACAGCCTTTTTGATCTCCCGTTTACCCAGTTTTAAGATCTTCAGTTCCTCATACAAGCGCTGAGTCAGGCGGGACTTGTGGTAATAGGGGAGGAACGGGTTAAGAAAAGTCACCTGATTATCCCGGACCATGTCCATGTTGCTTTCGGCGACCTCCGGGTAGGATATAACCATCGGACAGTTGAAATGGTTGCTGGCATCTACCTGTTCCTTCCTCTCATAGGTTATGCAGGGGTAAAAAATGGTCTTTATGCCCTGTCCGATCAACCAGGCGATATGCCCGTGTACCAGCTTGGCCGGATAGCAGGCAGATTCAGAGGGTATGGTTTCACTTCCCAGATCGTATATGGCTTTGGACGAGGGAGGCGAGAGCTCAACCCTGAAGCCCAGGTGGGTAAAGAAAGTGAACCAGAACGGGTAGTTTTCGTACATGTTTAACACCCGTGGAATCCCGATTACCCCCCGGTAAGCTTTATCCAAGGGCAGGGGTTCATAGTCAAACAGACGTTTAAACTTAAAGGTATAGAGGTTGGGCAGGTTGTTCTTCTCCTTTTCCTGGCCGAGAGGTTTCTCGCAGCGGTTTCCGGATATGAACCTTCTCCCGTCCTGGAAGCGGTTGACGGTCAGGAGGCAGTTGTTGGTACAACCGCCGCACCTTCGGGTAGAGGATTTAAAGTTGAAGTCCTGCAGTTCTTTTGCAGATATGAGGGTGCTCCGGTAGCCGGGTTGATACTTGTTGCGAGCAATCAGTGCTGCGCCAAATGCGCCCATTAAGCCCGCGATATCGGGTCGGATAGCCTCCTTACCGGTTATAAGCTCAAACGAGCGCAATATCGCGTCGTTGTAGAAAGTGCCCCCCTGGACCACCATCCTCTCTCCCAGATCCCGGGGATCACGGATCTTGATCACTTTAAAAAGTGCGTTTTTAATGACTGAATAGGAAAGCCCTGCCGAGATATCTCCTACGGTGGCCCCTTCCTTCTGGGCCTGTTTGACCCGGGAGTTCATAAATACGGTGCACCGGGAACCCAGGTCCACCGGGGAAGCGGCTGACAGGGCCCGGTCCGCGAACTCACTAACCTTTAAACCAAGGGACTGGGCAAAGGTTTCGATAAAGGAGCCGCAACCCGAGGAACAGGCCTCGTTCAGCATGATACTGTTTATAACCCCATCCTTGACTTTAAGGCACTTCATATCCTGGCCGCCGATATCCAGTATGAAATCAACCCCGGGGTAAAAGTAATCTGCCGCTGTAAAGTGGGCGATGGTCTCAATCTCGCCCAGGTCCACCTGCAGTCCGGCTTTGATAAGGCCTTCTCCATAGCCGGTAACCGCGGAGTTGGCAATTACGGCCCCTTCCGGCAACCGGGAGTAGAGGTCCTGCAGGATCCTCACCGTTGATTGAATAGGACTGCCATGGTTGCTGTCGTAATAGGAATAGAGCAACCGGCCCTCCTGGTCGATCAGGGTAGCCTTGGTGGTGGTTGAACCGGCATCGATGCCCAGAAAGCAGGGACCATGATAGGAGTTAAGATCTCCCCGCTTTACCTGGTACCTTTCGTGCCTGGAACGGAATTCCTTCAGCTCTTCGGAGCTGGAAAAGAGCGGCTTGAGTCTCTGTACCTCAGGCTCCAGCTCCTGATCCAGGGAAGGCAGGTTGTTGATTATTTTCTGAAAGCTGGTAACGGGAAGGCTGCGGGAAGCCAGGGCCGCACCCAGGGCCACAAAATAGTGGCCGTTCTCAGGAATTATGGCTGTCTCATCTGTCAACTTCAAGGTTTCCCGGAATCTCTTGCGCAGTTCCGGCAGGTAATGGAGGGGACCTCCCAGGAAAGCCACCCGGCCGCGGATCGGTTTACCACAGGCCAGTCCGCTGATGGTCTGGTTAACCACTGACTGGAAAACGGAGGCCGCAATATCTTCCCGGGCTGCACCTTCATTGAGCAGGGGTTGAATGTCGCTCTTCGCGAATACCCCGCAGCGAGCCGCAATCGGATAGATAATGTGGTAGCGGGAGGCCAGTTCGTTCAGACCAGCCGCATCGGTCTGCAAAAGGGCCGCCATCTGGTCGATAAATGCACCGGTACCTCCGGCACAGATCCCGTTCATCCGCTGGTCGACCCCACCGGTAAAATAGGTGATCTTTGCATCCTCACCACCCAGCTCAATCGCCACATCGGTCTGCGGGATGTAGGTTTCAACTGCCTGACTGCAGGCAATGACCTCCTGAATGAAATCAATGCTCAGCAGTTGGGATACAGACAAACCCGCTGACCCGGTAACCATGGCCGTTAATGGGTGGTTTCCGGTGTATTCAAAAGCCTTATGGAGAAGTGATTTCATGGTGCTTCGGATATCGGCATGATGCCGCTCGTAATCCTGATAAACCAGTCGGCCTTCGCTGTCCAGCAATACCAGCTTGATGGTGGTTGATCCCACATCCAGGCCCAGATGCAAGAGTCCCTTCCTGTGAGTCAGCGTCAAAATTAATCCTCTCCCGCTGGCAAAATATATCAAGCAATGTTTCAAACGGCGTTTAATATATCGTATAATGTTATCGTATTTCATACCCAATCGGCTTGTCAATTTGACTTATAACCATTCTATACTATAGATTAAATGAAACACTGTTTAAAACGGTCAGGAGTCCATGAGCAGGAACTATCACGGATCAACAACCAAGGATAGAATAGTCAAGGCCACCCTTGATATTATCAGCGGGGAAGGCTTTCAGAATGTCACCATCCGCAAGATAGCGGCGATGGCCGGGGTGAACGTGGCTGCAGTAAACTATCACTTCGGTTCCAAGGATGCTGTAATCAATGAGGCGCTGAACATGGTAACCCTCCAACTGGAGGAGGCCTTCCGTTGTCTGAAGTCTGGTGAGGTCGACCCGGCAGTCCGGTTGCAGTGTTTTGTGAAACAGTACTCACAGGTAATTCTGGAGTATCCCGATATCATCAAAAACTTCATCAGCCAGAGCCTGAATAGGAACTCAGTCAAGGTTGAATACCAGGAATATCTTAAGAATGAAGGTATTGTACTCATAGCCGGAACCATCGCCCAGATCAGGCCTGATGAAAACCAGACTGTTCACTACATGCGAACCCTCCAGCTGCTGAGCTCTCTCTCCTTTCCCATCCTCATGGGTGAACGTATCACAGAAATTACGGGATTAGAACTGGATAACCCCGAATTGAGCAATGCATATATTGAACTTCTCGTTAAAGCAATAATCAATTAGTGTGCCTGTGTGCCGGCATCCTCCGACAATGGCCCTTCGCAGATCCCCGGTGGCAGTCAAACTCTGATTTGCTGTGAACCGGTTACAAACCGATGTTCATACGACAAATCGATTATTAGTATTAACAGGAATATTTCGTCAAAATATCCTGCTACATGGAAGGAATATCCCCGGCAAGTAAAGAATTCCTCAAAACAACACTATGCGATTAAATATTGTTTAATCGCCCATTCGGAGTCGAGAGATGTCAAAAGGCAAAAGGCTGCTCCTGCCCTTCGGAATACTGGTGCTGTTTCTGTTGTCCGTGTCCCTGGGGTTATGGGACCGGGTAGAGAATATGGTATATGATTCATGGTTTCGAATCTCCGGGGAGAGGGATCCGGGAGAAGAGATCGTTATCATTGGGATGGGTGAAAAATCCATAATCGAATTAGGACAGTTGCCCTGGTCACGTTCGGTGTTTGCCGGAATTCTGGAAAATCTGGCCGAAGCCCGGGTGGTAGCCTTTGATTTAATACTGGACCTCCCCGGTGAATTCTCCGAAGATCAGCAGTTGGCAACGGCGGTTGAACAGCATGGAGGGGTGGTCTTTGCTTGTGGTTTCACGTTTAATGAAGAAGAAACCGGTGAGATTATTCAAGACATCCGTATGCCTCTCGATATCTTTCTCAACGGATGCGCCGGGGTGGGTTTCATCAATACCCCTACTGACCGTGATAACGTGGTTCGTCACTCTCTGGTGGCCTATCCGGCGGGAGAAGACTTCTTTATACCATCCTTTAGCCTGGCAATTGCTCAGACCGCAAAGGGTTTAGGTTCGGACACGATTAAGCAGCTCCCGGATGGCAAATTGATGGTCGGGGATACGCTCATTCCCGTTGACGGGCGCTACCAGGCCTTGTCGAATTTCTGGGGACCGGGAGGAACCTTCCCCAGCTATGAGTACGTTGACGTTCTTCAAGGGCGGGTTGACCCGGAGGTCTTTAAAGACCGTATCGTTTTGATTGGCCCTACCTCGCCGCTCTTGCAAGATGATGAGAAGATCCCCTATACCACCGGAAACCTGATACTAAGCAGCGGGCTGCCTGCCATGGGGGTCGAGATCCATGCCTCCTTTGTAAAAACCTTCCTTGAACAAGCCTACTTTCAAAAGGTCCCCCTTTGGGGGAACCTGATTTGGATGGTCATAATCTGGGCACTGACCATCGGGCTGGTTTTCAAAAAAGGCCCGTTGGTAGGGTTCCTGGTAGCCATCCTGGTGGTCATCGGAGTAGTCGGGATATCTTACGGACTGTGGTCAACCCAGCGTTGGTGGATCGATTGCGCCGGTCCGGCGGTCCTGTCTCTGGCAACCTATACCGGGGTCACAGCCCAGAACTATCTGGTTGCCGAGATGGAGAGAAAACGGACCCGGGCGCTTTTCAGCAGGTACGTCTCCCCGGCGGTGGTAGAGGAACTGATTAATCATCCCGAACTGGTTGAATTGGGGGGCAAGCGCCAGGAGGTGACCATACTCTTTTCCGATATCCGGGGATTTACCTCGTTCAGCGAGGCTCAACCTCCGGAGAAGGTGGTAGGACGGCTTAATGAATACCTGTCAGCAATGACAGCAGCCATCTTCAAATACGGGGGGATGATCGACAAGTACATGGGTGACGGCATTATGGCGGTATTCGGTGCACCGGTGTACCAGCCGGATCACGCCTGGCAGGCCATAGCTGCTTCCCAGGAGATGCGGCGACAGTTGGTTACGCTTAACCGGGGCTGGGAATCACGGGGTGAACCCCTTTTTGATATAGGAATCGGATTAAGTACCGGACCGGTGGTAGTCGGTAACGTAGGAAGTTCCGAACGTACCGATTACACGGTGATCGGGGAGGATGTCAACCTTGCCTCGCGCCTGGAAAGCCTCAACAAGCAGTACGGTACCCAGTTGATCCTGAGTGATCGCACCCTGCGGAGCCTGCGGGAGAATGCGGGGGAGATTCCCTGGGAGTTTGAGGAACTGGGTTCGGTGCCGGTCAGGGGCTTTACGGTCCCCATACCGGTCTACACCGTGCGCGAATTCCAGGGGGAGCATCCGGCTGAGGGTGTGTCCTCAACTTGATGGAACCAACGAAAATGTGGGGAGAGCAAACCTGCAGGAATTAGCGTCAAGGAGTTGATTAAAGTGACCATACGCAGGCATCGCAATGGATCCCGGATCATTTCTTTGCTGTTGACCGTGGTTTTCATCATGATGCAGTTTCTGATGACTGCTCCGGAAGATACCAGGACTCTAGCGGCTCCGGCTCTGGGATTCTCCGATGTTACCAGTGATAACCCGAATCAACCATACATCAACTATGTGACAACGCTCGGGGTTATATCCGGTTTTCCGGACGGTACCTTCCGGCCGGCCTCAAGCTTGACGCGTGCCCAGGCAGCAGCAATTTTGGTCAAATCCTTAAACCTTGATACTGCAGATATAACCTCCAGCGGTTTTCAGGACGTTCCGGCAAGCCATTGGGCCTCCAAAGCAATCGGGGCTGCTTTCCGGGCCGGGCTGCTGGCAGGTTACGGTGATGGCACCTTCCGCCCCGATAGGCCGCTGACCAGGGCAGAAGGGATAGCCCTTATTTTTCGTCTGACCAAATCAGAGATTCCACCGACAGCTCTGCCTCCACTCCAGGACGTGACCGCCAGTCACTGGGCAGCACCACAGATAGCTGCCGCCCTGGATGCCAGGATGATGGTGCTGATGACCGATGGACTTTTTGCTCCCGAAACAAGCATGAGTCGGGGAGATATGGCCCGTGCACTGGCCTTAATGATGGTTCTGGCACCGGAATTCAGCGAACAGAGCCTCACCTGTCAGGCAATACCGGAATCGGGAACTGTAAAAGTCAGGAGAGCTGGCGACGATGATTACCAGACATTATCACAGCCGGGAATTATAAATCCGGGCGACTCAATCATGACCGGTGATAACAGCATTGCCCGGTTGACCTTTAACGATGGAACTGAGATCAGGATGGAGCCCAAGACTGAGCTCACCCTGACAAATAACCAGGGGTACAGATACATTAAGCGGAACGGAGAGCCCGGAGTGGGAGTTGACGATCTGAGGCTGGCCATGAAGTCAGGTGAGGTGTTCTTCGCCCTGGCTTCTGATCCTAATCGCCAGCAGACTGAGCAGGTGACAAACCCGGCGACCCCAAATCGTGCCTCCACGGATCGATTCTTCCGCGAGGCTAATCCCAGCCGGGCATCGAATCAACGATTCTTCCGCCAGGTGACCCCAACCCCCAGCCGCGCACCGGCCCAAACGGTGGCTGCCGGAGGTAACGTAGCGTGGTGGAAAAAGCAGCAGCAGGTTAAGACCCGTCTCACCTTTGATATGCCGGTTGGTATGTGCGGTGCCAGAAGCACCTTTGGCAATATTAGCTTTACCAGCGGTGGAGGCTGGTCCATGAACCTGGCCACCGGTTCCGGCTTCCTGCAGACGGGCAGCGGCCAGACCAACCTCCTGGCAGGCCATGAAGGCAGTGTCGACAGCACGGGGCAAACCAGCACCAATCTCATGTCTCAGGAATCGATTAATAGATGGCTTCGGTCAATGATAGCCCAATGGATGCAAAACGCCGCCCAGCAGATTGACAATAACAGCGGTGTACAGCCCAGCACAGCAACCCAGCAGCAACAGCAGCAATCGCCGCCGCCATCACCGCCGTCAACGCCGACAACACAACAGGTGCTGGCAGCTTTGAACACCATGCGGTCAGGGCAACCCCCGACCCAGCAAAACGTGCAACAGCAACAGCAGCAGCAACAATCATCGTCAAATTCAAGTTCGGGACAGAATAATGTGCCAACAATAACCGCGATTAGCGAGTCATCAACCCCTCCTGGAGCGGAGGTGGTAATTACCGGGAGCAACTTTGGCCCCAGCCAGGGTGTTGTCACCTTCGGGACCGCGGAGGCAACGATAATCAGTTGGAGCAATACCTCGATTACCGTGATAGTGCCTGCGGGGTTAAGTCCCGGAAGCTACCAGGTTACAGTAAAACAGGGGAGTTTATCAAGCAGCGGATAT
>JBLNCH010000334.1:0-9681 GCA_050260485.1 Bacillota bacterium
TGAGAGAGCTGGGAGCGGTCATCACCAACACCGAAACCCTGGTTTTTGATGTGCTTAAAAAGGCGGGAACCAAGGAATTTAAGGTTATGTCACCACTTGTAAAGTAAGGCCAGTCTGGAGGTGGCAGCATGGCCATTAAGGTTTTAATCATAGATGATGATGAAAGGGAAAGGATTGTCCTCCGCTACATCATAGAGCAGATGGAAGACGTAAAAATTATCGGCGAGGCCAGCAATGGAATCGAAGGTGTGATGCTGGCCAAAGAAAAGAAACCGGATCTGGTGCTGCTTGATATCTTTATGCCGGAACTGGACGGGATGGAGACCGCACGTCGCCTGCGTGAACTGCCCAACCCTCCATTATTTGTTTTCGTCACCCTACATGCTGAGAAAGCGGTGGAAGCTTTTGATGTTGGGGCTCTGGATTATATCGTGAAGCCGATTGAACCAGGGCGGATAAGGGAGACCATCGAAAGGGCCAACAAGCGTTTGGCTCATGAGAAATTCATAGCTGCCAGAGTGGAGGAAAAGCTCCGCGAGCGAATCAACGCCCTGCTCAGGAGTATGCGCCGGGAGGATATCACCTATTCTAAGCTGCCTATTAAGGAGCGAGGCAGGATTATCCTGCTCAATCAGGAAGATATAGTGTACGCTGAGGCTCGAGACAAGAAAGTATATGTTTACACTGATGAGGGAGAGTTTGCCACTACCTATACCCTTAATCAGTTGGAAAACAGGCTGGATAGCACCAGGTTTTTTCGGGTCCATCAGGCCTACATCGTCAATCTTAACCGGGCCAAAGAAATCCTGCCTTTTGGCGAGGGTTCCTACCTGATAAACCTTGATGAGTTTGATAAACAGATTATACTAAGCCGGGCTCGTGCCCGGGTGCTCAAAAACAAGCTCGGTTTATAAAAATGACAGGTTATCGGCCAATAACGACCTTATAGAACCGTAATCATGAATTTCATCCCTGATTATCAACCAGCATTAATTGTTCAACCTGGAAATCAGCAAACCCAGCTATCCCCGATTTTAAGGGATCTATATGCCGTATCGTGTGCTATTAAGGGACGACCTTTGTGAAATAACTAACTATCCCTTAAATTCGACCAAATAGCGAGGGTGATAGTGAAAATTTTAACAATGGCTGATATTATAATATTAGCGAAGACTCGGACGGCAATAATTAAAGAAAGGAGGAGTTGGCCAATGAGGGGACGAAATGGTGCCTATATGGGAACGGCGGCGGAACTGTATGAGAACCATCTGAGAGACGACTTCGTACTCGATGACTTGGAGGATGACGATGTAGTCACTATTTATGATGTGGACACCGTGCTCGGCTATACGGTGGACATATTCAAGGTCGGTTACCCTTTTCTTTTCCTGATCGCTCTTTTTCTAAGTCTAATCTTTATGTTCGGTATGTATTTCTAAGCGGAATTCAAAAAACCGCAGAGGGAGGGCAGAATGAAACCATATTTTGGTTTGGCCAGGCATGATGGAAATCAGCCGCTCTTTAATCTGGTGGAGATGTCCATTATCTCGACTTTGGCTGGTGAACCTCTGCACCTGCATGCTGAAGGTCTGAGAGGAACCGGTAAGACCACCATTATGAGGGCGGCCCGGGAATTACTGCCCAAGATAAAGCGCATATCAGGCTGTATCTACAACTGTGACCCGGAGCGGCCGCACTGCCCGTTGCACCGGCATATGTCCCGGGAAGAGATAGCGGCCCTGGGAACGGAAGAAATTGATATGCCCTTTCTCGAAGTATCGCATTCTGCAAAGGTCGGAACTGTAGCAGGAAGTATTGATCTAGCCAAGATAACCGATGCCAACAACCCCCAGGCAGCTTTGCTTCCCGGGATTATTCCCCAGGCCCACCGGGGGATAATCTTTATTGATGAGATAAACCGGTTGGCAGATACCTCCCCTGAAATAACTGACATCCTGCTGGATGTCATGGGTAATAAACCTGGCCGCCTGCAGATTGAAGAAGCAGGCCTGCCCACAGTGGAGCTTACCATTCAGGTTTCGGTTTGGGCAGCATCCAATCCTGATGAGGACCCCGGACCACTGGAAGAGGTCAGAAGACAGCTGTCGGACCGGTTCGACATGGTTGTCTACATGGGCCGTCCCAGTTCAGTGGATGTGGTGGTTAAAATGCTGGAGGGCAGTGACCGGGCGAGAAGGGAAGAACTTGATCCCAATCTTTTCACGGCAAAGAACCAGGAGTTTAAGCAGCGTGTTCAGGAGATGGCCAATGCTTACAGAGTCACAGAGCTCCCTGACTTTCTACGCAGCTTTATTGCCCGGGTTTATATTAAACATAATTTGGAGAGTATCAGAGCTATTGAGGCTGTCCAGCAGGGAGCAGTTCTGTACAGCATTTTGAAGAAGCACAAACAGATAATGATAAATGATGTTATCGAAATGCTGCCCTTAGCACTTAAGCACCGGGTTGACGGGGATACTCTGGTTAAGATTATGAACGGACTGGAGAGCAAATCATCCCGGGACAGCATTTTGAATATCAAGGACAGGCGGCCCAGTAAGGCCACCAAGGAAAGGGAGGAGGCATATTTTGACGGAGGGGCGCGTCGTCTGAAGGACATGGGGCGCCAGGAGATTATTGCCACTGAGAAGGCATTAAACCCTAACGATTTCTGATACCAGATACCGTCCAGAAGTAAAGCCTATTACACTTGGCAGTCACAGTAATTGAGTAATAACTCCGGAAACAGTAAGCAATATTGATAAACAGCAGCAATACACCGTTGCAGGGGTGAACACAGTGAAGGTTGACCGAAAAGAGGCTTTTCATACCTCCAGTGTGGTAGGCAACTATCTGAATATCTACTTTGGACAGGAACAGGGGGTTCGGCTCGGTGAGTCCAGTGTGGTAAGCCTGAAAGTACACCAGTTGGTTCCCGGGCGTAAAGGTCAGGTCAAGATCCTGACCAACCGTGATGCCGGACAGTGCTTTTTAGAGTATATTGATCCCGGCCAGGTGGTTCATCTTAGCGTTTTCCATCAACAGGGCACCATTCATCCAAGAGAAGTAGCAAAACGGATATTCGCGGCCATCGAAGACTATTTACAAGAAGAAGAACCTTCGCTGAGCTTTATGGGAAACGATAAGGTACAGAAAGCAGTTGATTACGCACTTAAGATTCAAGTGGTTACCTGTGAGGGAAAAGGCTTAGTTTATGATCTATTTCAGGGACAGGTTGAACCGTTAGAGCCAGAAGAACGTGTTTTAAATCATGTAAGAGTTCTTATTAAAGTTGGTAGTGACAGATATAGTATAATCCTTCCTATTGCAGCAGCCGTCGAAGAAGCAATCACAGCAACCGGCCTTGAACTAGGCAAGGTACGCAAAATAACTCATACCAAAGCCAAAGAACGGGAAGAGAGATTCTCAAATTACGTGCTGTTTCCCTGGAGACAGTTGAAAAACATAAGTCGCCTTACCCTCAGAGAGAATCAAAACCAGTTGGTAATGAGACTTGCCGATAGATTTGGCAGCATTGAAGAAGTTGAAGAGTTCTTGGCCAGCTACTCTCCAAGTATATTCCACCGTATGAGCAAAGAACAGCAGCACCGAAAGTGGGGTAATCTGGAAGAGCACCTGCAGCAATTGGAGGAGCTGGGCATTGTCAAAACAACGTTTCTCGGAACATATCTAACCCGTGACGGCAAGGATTTAAGAGACTTTATACTCAGTCATAAGTGCGAGCTGGAAGCGGAAATTAGACGCAGCATTAGACGGAAACCTAAGAAATCGGGCAGGATTTGCGAACTGGGCGAGAATATTCAAAGAGTAACCACCATACAGTATGTAAATTACAATAAGGTGAAACGGCAAAACGATGATACCTGGTCGGGACATTTAGCAATACCCCAAACCGTGATACAGGCCCAAAAATCGAGCCTGCTTAGACATGAAAACCGTTTAACAATACAGAAAGAAGATCTGCATTACTACGATAAACGACACTACATCCCCATGGATGTTTGCCTGCTGATAGATGCCAGTGCCAGCATGGCGGGCGAAAAGAGGCAGGCGGCCTGTTACCTAGCAGAACACCTGCTTTTGAGCGGGCGGGAAAAGGTGGCGGTGGTTACATTCCAGGAGATGAAAGCCCAGCTGGTAGTGCCGTTTACGAAAAACCAGAAAACTCTGTCCCGAGGTTTAAAAAACGTCAGACCGGGGGGATTAACCCCCCTGGCAGATGGGATAGTAACCAGTATTGAAGTGATAAGGTCTACCCGGGTTAACAACCCGGTACTAATCCTGATAACCGATGGGATGCCCAACTTCCCATTATGGAGCTTTGATGCCAAAAAAGATGCCCTGGAAGCGGCTTACAGGATTGCCGAATCCAAAGTGAGGTTTATATGTATCGGGGTGGAATCCAACAAGGATTATCTTAAAGAACTGGCACACAACGGAAAAGGAAAGCTGTACGTGGTAGATGACCTGAACCGTAACAACTTAGTTGACATAATGACGCATGAAAAGAGGGTAGCCACCTCGGTTTAAACCGACTTAAAGCAGACCACAGGTTTGCTTTAATAACTCCTCCTTCATAATGGCGAGCGCATATCAATGCGCTCCTTTTTTTTCGTCTCTCGAATGGATAAATGTGGAATAAAGACCTCGTATTAACTGTAAACTTAAGAAGGCGTTTTAGAAATAAGACGAATGGAGGTGAGGTCATTGCGCCGGTATATGATGCTGGCCATGGTTTTGGTACTGTTGTTTGGAGTAAGCGGGTGCGGCTGGACGGGTCTTGAGGATCAGATTGCATCTTGGAAGGATGCGGTTAAGACACCCATTGATCAACCACCGGATGATGTGATAGATGACCTGATCCAGGAACCCGGTCTTGAGGAAACCACCGAAAAGATCAAGGTACAGCTCTATTTTGCTCGGCAGGAAGGTAATGGACTTGCGGTAGAGGAACGAGAGATAATCAAAGTAACTGGAATTGCCCGGGCAACAATTGAAGAATTATTAAAAGGTCCACGTACGGAAGGATTGAAATCGGCCTTACCGGCTGGGACTCGCTTGCTCGATATCAATATTACCTCCGATGGTACCTGTATTGTGGATTTCAGCCCTCACATAAAAGAAGTATCGGGTTCCAAGGCCGAAGCCCTTGCGGTTTATTCAGTTGTCAACACCTTGAGCCAGTTTTCGACCGTAAATAAAGTTTCCTTCAGGGTGGAAGGAGAAAAGGTGGATTCGATCGGCGGCTACATCAATACTGCAGAACCGGTGACTGCTGATTATGGTTTGAGCGAATAGGGCAAACCCTGGGGCATGGTCCGCTCCAGGTTCCGTGATTAACTCTTATTGATTGATGCAAAGAAACGATTGTGCCCAAAGGGCCGTTGGTCATCAGATAAGGTGACTGCCAGCAGCAACCGGTCCATCTAGTTCCGCAAGTGGACTGATAATAAAAATGGCCCCTGGCAGTTACCATCCTGACCGGGGGCCTAGCCTTTTTCTGTCTGCGGTTGAATCCTATGACTTAGGAGTCCATGGCCCGAAGGGTTTGCCTACCGGCAGAACTACCGCTCCGCAGTGGGTATTCAATACCGCGGCTGCCGAGCCGTAGAAAGAGAGAATGGCGATTCCCAGTTCTGACCAGGCGGCCAGCTTATGCCAGAATTCCCCGCCAAGTCCCAGGGTGCTGATAAAAAGCCCCAGGAAGAGAAGATCGATCAAAAAGAATATCATAAATAATACCTTGTGAGTGCTCATAGCTCCAACAGTCATATACATGGTAAAGATGAAATATCCAAGAAAAGCAAAACCGAGCTGACTGATATCGGCGGTGGCTGCGGCTGCCTGGCCGAACATACCCAGGTTTATCATCCAGGTCATGGCTACCCCAAACCAGAAAAAGCCATAGCCGCAGAATGCGGTAGCGCCGAAAGTATTGTTATGTTTGAAATCATAAATACCGGCCACAAACTGTGCCAGGGCTCCCAGGAATATGGCCCAGGGCAGAACCATTGCCACACTATGGGTGTCTCCCCCGGTAATTCCGAGCTTTTGAGATGAGGCCACCAAGGTTACTATGGCCAAACCTAAAAGGCCAAGCGCTGATGGGTTGGCCACAACCTCTTGTACCCGATTGATTTCGCCTTGTACCGACACAATTAACAACTCCTATCAATAAATATGGCAATGTGATAATTCTAATCAATCTGTCAAATTACGGACATCTTTCACCCCCCTCGTTAAGATTTTCACAAAAACATACAAATTTATAATATCATCTCACATATTACCGGGGCAATTAAAATCATCCAGGACAAGGGAGGCAAAAGCCAGTTGCATAGGCAAACCGCTAACCGATGCTGACAGGTGGCTTTGGTTGGAGATCTTTTTGTTGGACCCCGCCAATGGCTCGGTTTATAGATGCCAGGGTAACCGGATGGTAAAAATAGATCGGGCTTGTTGCCAATCAGAACGTGTTTTCCGGTACCGGGTTGGTAGATTATGAAGGGTAGAAGTGATAAATTATTAAGAGGTGTTAGAAAAGAACTGTTTTGTTCTGGGTAACGACCTGATGAGAGGTGCTTGATACTTGCCGTTTGATGACCGGCCGATCGGGGTTTTTGATTCCGGAATCGGAGGGCTTACCGTAGCCCGTCTGATTCAACAGCAGTTCCCCGGTGAGGACATAATATACGTAGGTGATACGGCTCACCTACCCTATGGAGATAAGTCGGTTTCCGAACTGATAGAATATGCCCGCCGAATCATGGATTTCCTGGCAAAAAGCCGGGTCAAAGCTATTGTTGCGGCATGCAATACCAGTTCCTCAGTATCCGTTGATATCCTGCGCGAAAGATATGCTGTTCCCGTTATTGGGGTCGTTAAACCTGGGGCCCGCGCGGCGGTGAGGGTTAGTGAAAACCGAAGGATTGGCGTCCTGGCCACTGAGGTTACCGCGAAAAGCTCGGCTTACCGGAAAGAAATCCTGGCTATCCAGAAGGATGCCAAGGTATGGGAGATCCCCTGCCCGGCTCTGGTGCCGGCAGTAGAAGCCGGCCGGATCGCGGATCCGGAGATCAGAGAGCTTATAGCATCCTACCTTTGCATACCACTGGAAAACCAGGCAGATACCATTATTCTGGGCTGTACCCATTATCCGTATCTGCAGCCGGTTATCGAAGAGGTGACCCGAGGACGGGTAAACATTGTAGATCCGGCTCTCGAGACAGTAAATGAGCTTAAACAGGTCTTGGACCGCTTGCAGGGATATGCAGAACGGGATTCCGGGAAGGCAAGATTTTTTGCTACCGGAGCGACAGATTCGTTTACTAGAGTTGGCTTCCGGTTCTATGGGAGAGACTCGGGCAGGGTGGAGAGAGTTAAGATTTAGGCCTGTAGCCGAAACCAACTAAATTTTGAGGAATTGTACCGCAACCGCGTAAGTATTCGGCTGTGATCGGCCGGCAAACTCAAATTTCAATCCATCAAATGACAACAGTAACGTCAAAGAATCAGTGGGCGACTTTCTGGACATAACCTAATGGATGATAGATATTATAAATCAGGTGCTTGGAGAGTTAGTCCACGATAACGTGTTTTAAAAATGTTCTGGAAAGGGAATGGTATGCGAACTATCAAGTCTGAGGAGATTACCAAAGTAGTAGCCGCGGCTGCTATTGAAGCCAATACTCTGCTGCCCGGGGATATTTACCGGGCTCTCCGGGAGGCCTATGAGCAGGAGGAAATGCCACGGGCCCGGTATATCCTGAAGGTCTTACTGGAGAATGCGGATCTGGCCAAAAAGGAAGGTTTGGCCTTATGCCAGGATACCGGCCTGGCAGTGGTTAACATAATACTCGGGCAGGATGTCCATGTCAGTGGTGACCTGCGGGAGGCGATCAATGAGGGTATCAGGTTAGGCTACCGCCAGGGTCACTTTCGGGCCTCGGTAGTAAAAGACCCCCTCATCCGGGAAAACACCGGCGACAATACCCCCTGCATCATACACACTGAGATAGTCCCCGGGAATGTTATGCGCATAACCGTATTCCCGAAGGGAGCCGGCAGTGAAAACATGGGCCGGGTGGCTATGCTCAAACCGGGTGCCGGAGAACAGGGCATCATAGATTTTGTTGTGGAAACGGTCGAGATGGCGGGAGGAAGCCCCTGCCCTCCACTGGTAGTGGGCGTTGGGGTTGGAGGAAACATGGAGATGGCTGTCTATCTGGCCAAGAAGGCCTTGATGAGACCCCTGGGAATGCCAGGCCCTCATCCGGAACTCCAGCAGAAACTGCTGGAATCCATCAACCGGACCGGGATTGGACCTCAGGGGCTGGGAGGGCGTACTACCGCTCTCGGGGTTAACCTGGAGGTTTATCCAACTCACATCGCCAGCCTGCCGGTAGCCGTCAACCTGGGTTGCCATTCAACCCGGCGCTGCACAATTGAGCTATAGGGTTTAACGACAATAATGGAGGTTCCAATGAATCATTTGGTGTTGAAACCACCCCTTGCCGGGGACGTTATCCGGTCGCTGAAAGCCGGTGACTTCGTAACATTACAGCGAATCATCTATACCGCCCGTGATGCGGCCCACCAGCGAATGGTCCAGGCGATAGCCCGGGGGGAAACGCTGCCGTTTGATCCTGCGGGACAGGTTATCTATTACACCGGTCCGTGCCCGGGTTTTGGTAATCACCCGGTCGGCTCCTGCGGCCCTACCACCAGCGGCCGCATGGATGCTTACACCGTTGATCTTCTAAAACTCGGACTTAAGGGAATGATAGGCAAAGGGGAGAGATCTGAGGAAGTATGTGAGGCAATGCGGGAATACCAGGCAGTGTACCTGGCGACTATTGGCGGTGCGGGAGCTTACTTATCCCGGAGAGTAGTCAAGGCGGAGATCGTGGCCTATCCGGACCTGGGGCCGGAAGCCATTATGAAATTGGAAGTTGTTGATTTCCCCTGCATCGTAGCGATAGATGCTCAGGGGGGTAATCTCTATAGAGAATTCAGCAAGGGGGATAAATAAATGCGTATTAGCGGCAGACAGCCTGATCAGATGAGACCGGTCAAGATAACACCCAACTACCTGAAATATGCTGAAGGCTCGGTGTTGATAGAGGCCGGAGACACACGGGTGATATGTGCGGCCTCGGTAGATGAAAAGGTTCCGCCTTTTCTGAAGGGAACGGGCACCGGCTGGGTAACCGCCGAATATGGCCTGCTCCCGCGTTCCACTGAAACTCGAAACGTGAGGGAAGCATCTCGGGGGAGAGTGACCGGTAGAACCTCGGAGATCCAACGTCTAGTCGGACGAGCCCTGCGGGCAGCAGTTGATTTTGAGGCTCTGGGGGAAAGGACCATCTGGATTGACTGTGATGTTATCCAGGCTGATGGAGGTACCCGTACTGCTTCAATAACTGGTGCCTTCGTTGCGATGTGCCTGGCTATGAGAGTCTTAAAGGAACAGGGCTTAATTGAAAGGATGCCGGTTCGAGACTACGTAGCCGCCATCAGTGTAGGTATTGTTGATGGTGAAGTGGTTCTTGACCTTGAATACTCGGAAGACTCCCGGGCGGAGGTGGACATGAATGTGGTCATGACCGACAAAGGGGAATTCATAGAGATACAGGGAACGGCTGAGGGCAAGCCATTTAC
>JBLNCH010000335.1:0-4129 GCA_050260485.1 Bacillota bacterium
GGTAAATTCCAGTGAGCGGACGTTGGGTCCGAATTGTGCAGCACCCTGCGAAGGTGAAGATGGAAAGCAGCCGAGCGACAGGAGGTCGTGAGCCCGTCTTTGAGACATGGACTTCGAATAGACGGGTTGCTGCTTTCCACCGGAACCTGAGCAGATGGTGCTGCCAATGCAGGACCCAGGTAGCGAACGGAATTTACCGCCGGCCGCGCAGGTAGCACCAGAAAACTACCCCGCCACAGTTATTCGAGATATAAAAAGCTGGAACCGAAAACCCTGTCAGAGTTTAGTCTTTGTGGACGCGGTACTTGACGTCGATGACTTCGTCCGAAGGGTCGGAGTCCTTCACGATCCGATTGTATATAGATGACGGGAGAAAGGAAGAAGCCAGTTTAAGGATTCTTTGGGCTAGGTCGGAGAGACCCTGCCGGTCTTTCCAGTTGTCCTGAAATATGGAATGGCCGGCCTGTTGCATGATTTTCAGGACAATTACGGCCAGGAGGAGGATATCATCAACCTGTCCCGTGAACGGAATAAAGTCAGGCACAAGGTCCAGGGGGGATATGACGTACAGGATAGTACCGAATAGCAGGAGCTTTTGGCTGAAACTGACCCTCCGGTCGCCCATGGTTTTGAAGAGCAACCGGAGCAGTTTGGGTATCATAATTATGGCTTCCTTTAATAAGGATCTGGACTGCGAGTTACTCATATAATCACCTTGCAGATATATGGGCTCAAGTGCCCTATGTAGGCTGCCATTGCAGTTACAACCGGTGTCTTAACCTAAAGTTTACCACACTCCTTCGTCAGTCTTCATACAGAACGAAAGCATAGTAGCGGACACCTTTGGGGGTGAGCAGGGCAAATGTCCTGATGAAGTCAATCTTGTACTCTACATTCTTGGCCTGAGACATAACGCTGGAGAAATCATCAAGGTCCTTGGTCAAGTCATCAGGACGCCTCTGTTCGAGCAGGAGGCAGTTCTGTCGGAAAAACTTGAATTGTTCTTCTACAAATAGTCCCAGATAGTATTGACGCTCAACGCGATCCCATTCCAGCAGAGTTACATCCAGAACCTTGCATTGCTCATCCATTATGTAAGTGTTGATCTGCTTCTCGAACTGAACTTCCTTGTTTTTAAGGAAAACCAGCCGTCTTTTGGGGTTCATCTTTATCACCCACATACGTTTACTATGTTCTATTTTACTCTTCTTCTTACCAGTAAATAATTCCTCCATAGGAATGGAGTAGGAAAATAAGAGCCGGCTTTGAAGCCGGCTGTTCTTTTATTTATGGAAGCATCTTTTTGTATAAGCTAGATGATTATGCAGATCAGTGCTCCGCTACCGTCATTTACAATTCGACTTACCGTCTCCGCCAGTTTGTGCTGGGCATTCTCGGGCATACCGTGGAGCTTGTTTTGAATGCCCTCTCTCACCAGGTCATGCAGAGACTTGCCAAAGATATTGGACTGCCAGATCTTCTGCGGGTTTTCCTCGAATTCGTCCAACATGTAGCGGACCAGTTCCTGGGTCTGTTTTTCGGTCCCGATTATCGGAGTTATCTCTGTGGAGATGTCAGCCCGGATAATATGGAGCGAAGGGGCTTTAGCCCTCAGGCGTACCCCAAAACGGCTGCCCTGCCGGATCAATTCCGGCTCCTCCAGGAACATCTCATCCAGACTGGGGGCAACCATACCATAACCGGTAGCCTTGACCTCTTCGAGAGCAGTCGATACCTTGTCGTATTCCTTCTTGGCCACCGCCAGCTCCCTCATCAGCCGCATGACATCATAGTCACCCTGGACGTCAAAACCGCTGACCTCGCTCAGCACCTGGTAGTACAGTTCTTCGGGGACGGCCAGGTCGATCGAGGCTATCCCGGTACCAAGGTTCATGTTTTCCATGGTTACCAGGCTGATGTATTCGATGTCAGCCAGTTTATCCATGGCTGCATCTATGTCTCTGACCTTTTTTACATCCTCCAGGATTGACCGGATAGAGCCTTCTATCCTGCTGCGGAGCCAGTAGTCCTCATCAACCTCATCAACCCACTTGGGCAAGCGAATATTCACTTCCTGCACCGGGAATTCATAGAGGGCTTCCTCCAGAACGTGGTACACATCTTCCCGTGCCATCTGTTGACAGTCAAGGGGCACGACCGCCACCCCGTGCCTGGCAGATAACTCCAGGGCCAGTTCGTGTACATCTTCAGTATATGGCCGGGTGGAGTTAAGAATAATGATAAAGGGCTTCTCCAGTTCTTGAAGCTCCTTAATTACCCTTTCCTCGGCGTCCAAATAGCTTGTTCTGGGAATATCGCAGATCGAGCCATCAGTAACGATTACCAGTCCTATGGTTGAGTGATCCTCAATAACTTTTCGGGTTCCGATTTCCGCTGCTTCCTCAAACGGGATCTCATACTCGAACCACGGAGTATGTACCATACGGGGTTCATTGTCCTCTTCATACCCTAGTGCTCCCGGGACCGCATAACCAACGCAATCGATAACCCGGACTTTAGCATTCAATCCATTCTTGATATTAATCTCCACGGCCTCGTTGGGCACGAATTTCGGCTCGGTTGTCGTTATGGTTCGCCCGGCTCCACTAAGGGGTAGCTCATCTTTGGCCCTTTCCCGCTCATACACATCCTCGATATTGGGAATGACCATAAGTTCCATGAACCGTTTAATGAAAGTGGATTTCCCTGTACGAACCGGTCCAACAACCCCCAGATAAATATCGCCGCCAGTTCTTTCGGCGATATCTCTCAAGATGTTGTTTCCCTCCACTCTAATTCCCTCCTCGGTTAAAACTTTCAAAGAAGCTTCCCTCCCCTGCAGGCGACCTTTCCTATCTTTATGCACTTACACTCGTTAACAGTACAAATATATGGAGCAGTTGGGATTAATATAACCAGGAATGAAAAAAAGTGTGGACGTTTCCACCCTGCTCCCAATCTTCCTTTTCGTGATTCCTGCCGCATACAAGCTTTAACAGGAAAACCTGAATTAGTGGTGAAAAAGTCTGTTTAATCACGGTCCTCATTGGCAGCACCAACCGCCGGTCTCAGACTGCAAGCGGCATACCGTCAGAGCGGCCTCCATGCCTCAGAGACGGAATCGCGACATCCTGTCACTCGGCTGCTCGCAGTTCCTCGCCTTCGCGGGGTATTGTTCAATTCAGGCCCAATGCAGCTGTACTGGACTTTTTCATTATCCAGCTAATCGTGCAGGGATTTTGCCGTGCTGGAACTCGACCGATGAATAAACCTCCCGGACAAATATCATTTTTGTCACGTTATCTGATTTATCGTTTATACTGTACATTGGTCGGTTCAATAATATTGATGAAGCACCAATTCTGAATGCGATAATTAAACGGTCAATAATCGGTTTAACACCGGACTATCTTAAGGAGTGGATGGCGTGTTACATATAAGAGATGCGGTTGCGAGCGATTTGCCTTCTTTACTTAATATTTATAATTACGCCGTTAAAAATCTCGCCGCTTCATTTGACATTGAGGAAAAAACACTCGCTGAACGGGAAACCTGGTTTAATGAACACCAGGGCAAATACCCGCTGATTGTGGCGGAATTAAATGATGAGGTGGTCGGTTACTGCAGTTTAAGCATGTTCCGGGATAAGGCGGCCTATTCCAGGTCCGCCGAGCTGTCCATCTATATCCAACCCGGGCACTGGGGTGAGGGAATCGGTACCGCCTTAATGCAGGAAATGTTAATACGGGCCAAAAAGCTTGGTTACCATGTGATAGTTGCCGGCATTACCGGTGACAATGAGGTCAGCATCAAGCTGCACAAGAAGATGGGGTTTGAGTTTGTGGGCTGTTTCAAAGAGGTTGGCTTCAAGTTCGGTAAGTGGCATGATGTCCACTTTTACCAGCTGTTGATCGACGAGTCTTAGATAGGCGGTTAAAAATTCGGTTTGCTCCCCGGGTCCTCATTAACAACACCAACTGCCGGTTCGGAATGAAAGCAGTACCCCGCCAATCCAGTCTCCATGCCGGAGATATGGGCTCGCAACGTCCTTTCACCCGTCTGCTTTCAGTTCCTCGCTTTGGTAAGGTGTTGCACAACTCGGACCGCACCGTTGCTTAGCTGGACTTTT
>JBLNCH010000336.1:0-4707 GCA_050260485.1 Bacillota bacterium
TATTTCTCCTTACTGGAAACTAGAAGCCTTTGTATTGTGGTTCCTGAAACTCCAGCTCACTAACGCGTTGCTCCATCTTGTCGATGATAACGCCCAGCTTATCTGAATTCGATGTGAGGAGCGTCCGAGTTTCGGGAATCTTTTCTATGGAAGCCATGCTCTCAAGGGTGGCACGTACTCCCTTTAGACTGGCAACCGTCTGCTTAACCTGTGAGGCCACCGTCATTTTGGTCACCCATAATGTAATCTTTCTAAAATATTGTGCTTATCATGTTCAAGTTATATTCCTGTGAAATCAATCGGCTCGAGCGGTCGGAGACAAATATGCGGTTTTCTGACAAAAGGGATGCAGGGAATAGGGGGGTGAGCAGGTCGGATTCCGGGAAAATGAGAACCGTGTCTCACCTCCCCCGCAGCAAACAAACAGCACGCCTTACGGTTAGCTTGGGGAGAACGTGCCTAAAATCCCTTGTATTGGGGTTCTTGATTCTCGATTTCCCGGATTCTTGGTTCCAGGCTATCGACAATGCTTTTCGTCTGTTGAGCGGCGTTGGTAAAGAGCTGTTTGGCCTGTTGGTTCTGAGTCTGCAGGGCGAATGACTCCAGGCTGGCCTGTGCGCTCTTCAAGCTCGATAGAGTCTGTTTGATCTGGCTGGAAACGGTCACCGATACGGTACCTCCTTAATTCATATTGGCTAAAGTTAGATTAACCTGACGATCAGAATCTATTCACCTCATGGATTGAATCAGCGAGCGCCGGGAGCACACCACGGCGACAACCCGTTTCAGGCTGCACGGGCGTGAGGCTACGCTCTAGTTTTGGTTTTGGCCCTTTTTTCACTGTTGGAATCGGATAATGATTTATCATTAACGACTGCAAGGGATAAAGTTGATGCTAATATCTATGACCCGCGGAGAGTTTTCGCAATGGGGAGGCATAATAACTTATACAATCGGGAGAAGGTTACTGTTCTGGAGGAATGTTGATGAGCTTCAAGCTGCCTGTCTATCAAATGCCTGATTTTAACAATCCGCAGTTTGCCGGGTGTCCGAATGTCACAGTTGAGCCGGTGGTTGTTAAAGGAGTTGCCCCCGAGGGATTCCACGCGACCACTATTTTTCCGGAGTATTATAAGGTTAACAACCGCTGGATACTGGCCGGGGACACCCGTATGGATTGTGTTGTAGTGGTCAAAGGAGATGCAGATCTGGTGGTTAAGGAATTCCGCAATCTTAACGTAAGCGATATGGTGGTCATCGGGCGGACTGAGGATGGGAGCGAAGGCATATATGTTCATACCGGCGGATTCCGGTCTGAAGACCGGGTCAGGGAAGCCTTTTCCTTCCGGCAGAGCAGATCTCGGGAAACCTCTTATTCTAGAGATTACGACACCCTGTATGAGCTCTTAAGGTATGAAAAAGAGAATGGCTATATCCTATGGGTGATGGGGCCAGCAGCCGTATTCGATTCCGATTCCCGCCGAGCCATGGTTTCCCTCATTGAGAATGGTTATGTTGACGTTATCCTGGGAGGGAATGCTCTGGCCACCCACGACCTGGAAGCAGCGCTTTTTGGCACCGCTCTTGGTCAGGATATCTATACCCTGGACCAGGTACCGAACGGCCATTATCATCACCTGGATGCCATAAACCTGGCCCGGATGCAGGGAAGCCTTGAAAAACTTGTAAAGAACCATAATCTTAAGGATGGTATTGTGAGTGCATGCCTGCGAAACAGAATTCCCCTGGTGCTGGCCGGTTCGATAAGGGACGACGGCCCCCTGCCGGGTATCATTGCTGATGTATACGAAGCTCAGGATGCTATGCGCGAGCATACCCGGAAGGCGACCACCATTATAGCTCTGGCCACCCAGTTGCACTCCATTGCCACCGGAAACCTGACTCCTTCATTCCGGGTGGTTAATGGCACCATA
Organism: Bacillota bacterium; assembly: GCA_050260485.1. Taxonomy (GTDB): domain Bacteria; phylum Bacillota; class Syntrophomonadia; order Syntrophomonadales; family DTU052; genus DTU052. The sequence continues at coordinate 1,935 of JBLNCH010000336.1, forward strand.
AGGCCGCTGTATATCTATAGTGTCGATGTATCCGAATTTGCAGTTAACAAGTTGAAAGACCGGGGTACCCTGCAGGTGACTTCTATCGTAACCAATGTGCAGGATTTTCTGGTTAATCTGGAGAGGAACCTCTTATAACACCTCCCACTTGGATGGTATCGGTCGAACATTTTTGGAATAATCCTGGATAGTGTGGGCGCCGTAACACCGGTTAAGAGGGTTCGTATTGAAGGTGGCATGGATAATGCAAGCCCAATTGGTTGAGGTGCCGGTTTTACTGGGGCTGGTAAACAAGGAGGCAGGAATCACCTGCCTCCCGGAGTATCTTAGCGTCCTTTGAACTGCGGAGGGCGTTTTTCCATAAAGGCTCTGGTAGCCTCTACAAAATCCTCGGTAGACCAGGCCATGACCTGGAAGTAGTTCTCCAGTTCACACTGAGTCAGCAGATCGTTTTTCAGGCCTTCTTTGACCAGGCGTTTGACGAAGGCAATGGTTTTCGTAGGGCCTGCTGCCAGTTTTTCCGCCACGGCGTAGACCTCTTTCATAAGGTCATCATGGGGCACCACCCGGTTGAAGATTCCCAATTCAAGGGCTTCGGTGGCACTGATTATCCTTCCGCTCCAGAAGAGTTCCAGGGCTTTCTTGGGACCGATCAAGCGGGGCAGAAAATAAGTAGCACCGGAATCGGGGACCGAAGCGATGTTAATGAAATTAGGGGCGTATCTGGCTTTATCAGAAGCTATGGCCATGTCGCATCCCAGGATCATGGCGGTGGCCGCACCGGCCGCCACGCCGTTTACGGCCGCTATGACCGGTTTTTCCAGACGGGACATGGCATCCGCAACGTTAACGGCATCATCAAGGGAAGCCTTCTTTTTCCAGTTGTCATCGTTCTGCGCCAGGGAGTCGATATCACCTCCGGAGCTAAACGCCTTTCCGGCTCCGGTGATTATCAGCACCTTAATATCGTCCCGCCGGGCGGTTTCGCGGCAGGCCGCCGCCAGCTCGACGGACATCCCGTGGTTGAAGGAGTTGAATGACCTGGGCCGGTTCAGGGTAAGTGTGGCAATACCTTTCTCATCAACCTCAAACAATATGAATTCGTAAGCCATTTGTGTTTCCTCCTTGTATTAATACTTTAGGAAAATCCCAATAAAATCCCGGGTATATACCGGGGGTAAAACATGTGAACAGCCCTGATCCGACATCCCTCCTTCATTTCTACTTTTATACCGCTCACCGCTACAGCTCAGTCAGGGCCTTCATCAACTCATCCAGGTTGGAAGTTTGAAATACCCTGTCGCAGTATTTTCGATAGCTGCTCATGCTGCTGTCGCCGGTGTTCCATTCATTAATTGTCTCAGGGTTGAACCAGTAGACCCGCTTAACCCGGTCTTGAATCTTTTTTAGAACCTGGGGCTCAGTGGGGAACCAGTTCGATCGGGCATCCCCAAAGATAAGTACCTGGCTCTTATGCGAAAGATCCTGCCCGTACCGTTCATAGAAGGTTACCAGTGAACGGCCGTAATCGGTACGGCCTGATTCACCGGTTACTTTGGTATCGTAAAGTACCTGGGCTCTGAGGTTGTACGGCTGTTCTTTCCTCATGATGGCTGTGACCTCCTCAGTCTCCCCAACAAAGGCAAAGCAGCGTACGTGGCGGAAGAACTTTTCCAAAGAATAAACCAGGGCAAGGGAAAAGGCACTAAAGTGCAGGCAGGAGAGGGATACGTCACACAGGGCGAAGATCACCGGCTTCTGGCGAACCCGTTTTTTTACGAAGAGCTCAGCCGGTATGCCCCCGGTTGCCATGCTCTGGCGAAGGGTACGGCGGTGGTCCAGGATGCCGCTCTCCTCACGACGTCTTTTCATCACCGTTTTTGAAACCAGCCGCTTGGCCAGCAGCGGAATCAAGCTCTCCATCCGTTTCAAATCCTGTGGAGTTAGGGAGTAGAAGTCCTGGGAGAGTGGGTCTTTCCATTCCCGGGTCGGAGCTTTGGAGGATCTTCTCTGCGATACAGGTTTGCCCGAATGACCTGACTCTCCGGTAGCCTCGCTGCCATCACCTTCTCCTTTCCGGTTTGCCGGCAGTTCGGGCATCATTTCCTGCAGGGCTCCCAGTCGTTTACCGGGGTTAGCGGGGAAGGGGTGAAAATGCCTCCTATATATCTCATCGAAGATTGGCAGTAAGGCCGACTCTTTAAGCAGTGTACTTAAGAGAGAGGAATAAAAAACCGGCTCATATGACCAGCTAACCAGGGATAAGGCACGGTAGCAGTCTTCCAGCTGGCTGGAGCCAACCGGTATCCCATTGCCGCGGAGGTCCTGGATAAAGAATTGAATCTTTCCAAAAATACTGTCCATCTGGTTTCTCCTATTGAACCGCGGGAGACACTCGTGGTGCAGGTCCCGGGATCCGAGCTTTGGCCAGGTCGATATCCTCCTGGTACTTCAGCAGCACATTAAGAGTCTGTATTATGACCTGCCGATCAAGCTCTGTTACCCCCATCGTTACCAGGGCCAACGCCCAGTCGATGCTTTCAGCGATACTGGGCTTTTTCTTCAACTCGAGTTTCCTGATGTCCTGTAGGGACTCAGTTAACTGCCGGGCCAGACTTTGTTTGAGATCGGGAACCTTCAATTGAAGGATTGACTCCTCAACTAACGGTGAGGGGAAATCCAGGTAAAGATACAAGCAGCGCCGTTTCAGGGCTTCGGACAATTCACGGGTGGCATTGGAGGTTAGAAACACAAAAGGAGCATGTCGGGCCTT
>JBLNCH010000337.1:0-6651 GCA_050260485.1 Bacillota bacterium
GCATTTCTTCGGACATCTCACCGATCTCGTCCAGGAATATGGTACCCCCGTCAGCCTGTTTGAATTTTCCGGTCTTTCCGCCTTTTTTAGCGCCGGTAAAAGCACCTTCGGCATAACCGAAGAGCTCACTCTGCAGTAATTCCTTGGAGAGTGAACCGCAGTTGATGGCCACAAACGGCCCTTTCCTGCCGCTCGCCAGGTGAATGCCCTGAGCAATTAATTCCTTCCCGGTTCCGCTTTCACCCTCGATCAGAACAGTGGAGGGTAATGTCGAGACCCGGTGGGCAATGGTAATGTTTCTGCGCATCTCCGGGCTGATGGCGATAATCCCCTGAAAGGCATCCTTTCGGTTATGCCCCGTCACAGGTGTGGGGGCAGAAGGGAGTGGGATGATGCAGCGAAAGGAAAGAACCGTATGCCGGCCGCCGACTGGCAACTGCAAAACCTTGCAGTTGACCAATTCCGCCGTACGCCATTCGTCTCGGGTCAAAACCATAAAACTCTCACCGACGGGAGGGCTTGGTGATTCACACAGGTTATAATAACCATCAATGATTTCATTCACGTGTATTCCCCGTAATATGTCCTTGGAGTCAACCCCTAAAAGATCCATGCATCTGGCATTGGCGCTGGTGATAAAACCATCCTCATTAACAATTAAAGTGGATTCGCTGTTTAGATCAACCAGGGTATCAGTTGCTTTATTGAATTCGGAAATCATCCGGTACTGGGCACACAACATCTGGTATATAAACAGGGTCATCCGTAGGTAGTCATTGGGGATTCTGCCTCTCATGCTGGTTATGGTCAGACAGACCGCTGAATTGCTGGTTAGTATAGGCATACTGACCAGGCCCTCATTGTTCTCGACGGAATACAGATCGACGATAGTACCTTGAAGCAATGATTCCTTAATCGCAGTATTGTTATTGATGTAAATAAATCCGGGACAAACCGCTCCCACATGTTCGTCTTCCAGCGAGTGCAGTATACATCCATCAGGATCAATCAAGTTCAGGTGCATATACTTGTTGTCAAAATGGGGAGAAAAATAATTCATAATCGGCCGGCTGAGGTTGATGATGTCCTGGTACTGATTAATCCGCTGCTGGAGTTCATTCCGCGAGATAAAGTAAAGTTCCGGAATACGGGAAACCACATCTATCCGAAGAATCGAGGATTCATGATGATTGAAGACTTCCAGTGGTGTCGGCATGTTCAAACCTGGGCCTCCTTTTTTTGATAAACGGGCATGAAAGCAGATTTATTTATACACCTATTATAGTACAAGTGAAAAAATGAGACATGCCTGTCCTACACCGGAATTCCGAGATCTCAAAAGTATTGATGCAGTAATCATGCTCAACTGTTGCGAAATGCTACGGTTGAAAGTACCCGGTATAAAGTATTTCGCAGAAATATTTGTAGCGTGATCTGTATCACTCCGGTCCAACGGTCGGAGTAGGAACCCACGTAATCAAGCATGAGCAGTTGGCACGAATTTTGCATTTTGTAACATGAGAGCGTAGTGATAGATGTATCTTTATTATATTAATCACAGGAAACGGGGTGGGAAAGGTTCCAATAACGCGGGATGCCGTACCAGTCCCAAGATATCATTTAAAATAAATACAAAACGAAAGGAGAACTGTCGATGAGTTACTTTTTGACCGAGGAACAGCAATTGATTAAGAATTCAGTGCGTGAATTCTGTCTGGCCCCGGAAACCAAAAAGGCCTCCTCCGCTGACCGGAAGCAGGGAGGTTTCCCGTATGAAAGCTGGAAACTGGCAGCCGAACAGGGCTACATTGGAGCCTATGTGCCCGAAAACTACGGGGGACAGGGCTATGATTTCACCACCTACTTCATTATCCTTGAAGAGTTGAGCCGAATGGGGAACCCGGTAAGTATGGTTATGGGTGCTCATGACCTGGCGATTCTGCCACTGCTTTATTGGGGGACTGATGAACAGAAACAGAAATATCTGGTACCTTTGGCCTCAGGGAAAGCTGTCGGATGCGGAGCCGTTACCGATCCCGCCGGATTGAACAACTACCCGGAATGGGGATTAACGGTTACTGAAGACAGCAATGATTTTATTATCAACGGAACCAAGGTGCTGGTTACCAATGCACATGCGGCCGATATCAAGGTCGTGTTCGGAAAGCCCTCGGGCAGCTATTTTGATACGGTTTATGTGGTGGAGAAGGGTATGCCCGGCGTGGAGACCGGATTCAACGAGCGTAAGATTGTTCCCGGCAACGCTGACTGGGGGACGGTAAACCTGAAAAACGTCAGGGTTCCCAAGGCCAACCGGGTAGTCGATAGCGGAATCGGCATGCTCTGGTTCGGTCCCAGTTTCCTTTCAATCTCATTATCCGCCCTGGTGTTGGGAGACACGGCATTTCAGAAGACCCTGGCGTTCTGCCAACAGCGTACGCGCTACGAACGGCCGATGATCGACCTACAGGCTGTCTCCCACCGCCTGGTGAATATGGCCATCAATAACGAGATCAGCCGCAACATGATCTACAACGGCATCCGCCTGTGGGACGAAAAAAGGTACGATGAGTGTTTTCGGATTGCCTGTATGTCAAAGGTGTTCGTCCCGGAAGCAATTAACAAGAATCTGCATGATGCGTCGATTCTGCACGGTGGGATCGGTTTTACTCCCCAGTCCCTGGTAAGTATGATGTGGGTTTCCTCGCTGCAGCTGGAGATTGCTGAGATGCCTGCTGATGTTCATCGTGACTTTGTGGCGGAGACCTATGGTATAAAACCCGGTTGGAAAAACGGCCGCCCATAAAAACCCCAGGAAAGGAGAAAGATTCATGGCTGATTATGCAGGAAAGGTCGTGGCCATCACTGGAGCAGCCAGCGGCATCGGGAGGGGTCTGGCTCTGCGTTTCGGCGAATACGGGGCCAAACTGTCCCTGGCCGATATAAATGAGACAAACCTGGCAAAAGTAGAAGCGGAACTGAAGGAAAGGGGAGTTCAGGTTATCGCCCACCTGTTCGATGTCAGCAGCGCTGAGGATGTACAGAAGTTTGCCGAGCTGACCTTTGCGGCCTACAGCGGGGTGGATTACCTGTTTAATAATGCCGGGGCTTCAGCCGGCGGCTACGTAACCGAGGCTTATTTAAAGGACTTTGAATGGGTTTGGGCGGTGAATACCATGGCTCATGTTTATGCCGCCCGGGCCTTTGTCCCGCGCATGATCGAGCAGGACCGGGAGTGCCATGTTGTCAATACTCTATCGGTATCGGCATTCTTTTCTTTTTCTACCAATCAACCCTATGCCGCCAGCAAATTCGCGGCCTTATCAATAACCGAGTCACTGGAGCTGCAGATGCGGGAACAGGGGACCAAGGTTCACTTCCACGGCCTCTGCCCGGGTTTCGTAGCCACCAACTTTGGAGATATAGAACAGAACCGTTCTCCGCGCTACGCGCTGGATGAGGAGGGCATAGCCTTCAAAGAGACTCCAGCCCAAAAGAAAGCCAATTATATCAGCAAGAAGTATGTCACCTCCGGGATACCGGTGGAGCAGTGTGTGGACACTGTCCTTAAAGGTCTGGAGGAGGGGCGGTTCATGATCTTTACCCATCCCCAGGCCAACTCCTATATGAAGAAATGGAGGGAGAACCTGCTGGATGGCAGGTTCGGGACCGAGGACAATACCCTGGTTATGTCCCATTTTCTCAAGTAGTTAAATCGAGTACAGCAATGCGATGGAGGTAACTATGGCAGATTATCAAGGAAAGGTTGTGACCATTACCGGGGCCGCGAGCGGCCTGGGCAAGGGCATGGCTACCCGTTTTGCGGAGAAAGGCGCACGGTTATCGCTGGCTGATCTGGATGGCGAGAATCTTACGCGGTTGGGGAATGAGCTTAGATCAAAAAACGTTGAGGTGTTGACCACGATCCTGGATGTACGCGACGGTGAAGCGGTGGATAGATTTGCCGAAGAGACCTTTGTCGTCTTCGGGGGTGTAGACTACTGCATCAACAACGCCGGGGTTCATTCCATGGGCAGTATCTGGAAGATTCCAGCCGAGGAGTGGAGAACGGTCTTTGAGATAAATGTCATGGGGATCGTCAATGGTATCCGAGCGTTTATTCCCCGGATGATGGCTCAGGACAAGGAGTGTTATATTATCAACACGGCTTCCAATGCCGGCCTGCAGGTCAATACGGCTATCGCACCCTATGCAATGAGCAAACACGCAGCCGTTTCCGTTACTGAATCGCTGGCGGTGGAACTGCAGATGGTAAAGTCCAAGATCAAGGCCTTTGTCTTCTGTCCGGGATTGGTACCCACCGGGCTGAGCAGCAACAGTGCCAGGATTAAGAGAAATAGCGACCCCTACTATGATTCCAAGAGCTATCAGAAACTTTATGCTTATGGTGCCCAGCTCCTGGTTAATGGAATGCCGATGGAAACCGCTATGGACCGGTTCTTTGCCGGCCTGGAAGCTGATGATTTCTATATCCGCACTCACGACAACGAGGAGGAAGAGGTCCGCTACCGGGTTCAGATGGTCTTAGAGAAGAAAAGACCCGTCCCAATAGCCAAGTAAGATGAGGGGCTTTTTGAATTCCCCGGGGATTCTAGGATAACTGAATTACCAGAAAATAATTTCAAACATTGGGTAGAAGTATGTAATAATGCAAGCAAAGCATGGTCAGCCCGTTCCCATAAGAACAGTACCTCCTGTTGGGCTGATCATTGAAATATGGTCGGAGACTGACCAACCCGGTTCATAACCATACGGCCGGCTGGGGGTTGATCTCAGCAGCCGAATGCAAACAACAAGACTAGGAGGATATGTATGGCAAAGATTGTGGCGTGTTACAAATGGGTGCTGGACGAGGCCGACATAAAGATCAATGCGGATTTTTCCGTTGATATGAGCAAGGCCAAAGGCAAGATCAGTGATTATGATCGGAACGCCATCGAGGCGGCAGTCAAGTTGTCCGAGGTCACGGGAGGCAAACCGGTTGGCCTGACCTTTGGCAGCAGCAAAGCCAAGCAGTCTTTAAAGGATGCCCTGTCTCGGGGGCTGGAAGAGGCCTTCTGGGTAAAAACTGAAGAGGCGGAAACAGCGGATGGAGCGGTTACAGCCCGTGCGCTGGCTGCCGGAGTGAAGGCCATAGGAGACGTAAGCCTGGTTATCTGTGCCGAAGGGGCCAGCGATACCTACGCCCGGCAGACCGCACCCCGCATCGGAGCTTTGTTGGACCTGCCAGTGGTTACGTCGATCGCCCAGATCAGCATTGAGGGAAACACGGTTACAGCGGTAAGAAAACTGGACGACTGCCTGGAGACGGTGAGATTCGAACTGCCGGCGGTAATTGCCGTACTTCCGGAAGCCTTTCAGCCGACCATTCCCGGTCTGAAGGCGGTTATGGCAGCGGGCAAGAAACCGGTGACCGAGTATGATCCCGTGGACTTGGGGATAGACCTCTCAGTCAAACGGGAGGTTGCCGAACTCAGGGCTTATGCCCAGGAACGCCGGAATGAGATTATCGAAGGCGATGATGCTGCGGCAAAGGTTGCCGGACTGGTGGCAAGCCTGAAGAAGGAGGGCGTATTGTAATGGGAGGGGTATATGTTTACAGCGATAAGAGTACCGTTGCCCTTGAACTGATCAGCTGCGCCAAAGCGGCGGGCAAAGAGACCATGGTTGTCACGTTCAGCCAGGAAGCAGCCGGGGAATTAAAGAACTCCGGAGCAGATAAGGTTTATTTATTGCAGGGAGATAGCCAGCTGCCAGAAAATTACTCTCGCTCGGTTGCCGAATTCCTGAAGGCTCAATCGGCCGAATTGTTCCTGGTGGGAGCAACCGCCAGAGGACGGGACCTGGCCGCGAGGGTGGCCGGGTATCTGGACTGCGGAATGGTCAGTGACGCAACCGCCATTGCCTTCGGTGACGGAAAGATAACCACGGAGAGAATGATCTACGGTGGGGCCGTAATCCAGAAGGAGGTCCTGAACGGATTCTGTGTGGTCACGGTTGCCGCCGGCAAGTTCATCCCCATCCAAGGCACCGCAGAGGTGGAGACGGTTGACGTGTCCTCTGACAACCGGGTGGCCCTGGTGGAACAGGCACCGATCGAAAGAAAGGGTGCCGACCTGAGGGTAGCCGACCGGGTGGTTTGCGTCGGCCTCGGGGTCGAGAATGAGGAAGACATGCAGATGATCCGGGATCTGGCAGCAGCATTGAATGCTGAGATCGGCTGCACCCGAGGTATTGCGGAGGAGAAACACTGGCTTCCCACTGAACAGTATATCGGAATATCAGGTGCAGTGATCAAACCGCAGCTGTGCGTGTCAATCGGAATCTCCGGACAGGTGCAGCATACCATTGGCATTAGAGATTCCAAAGTGATCGTTGCCATTAATAACAATGAAAAAGCGCCTATTTTCAAGACCAGTGACTTTGGTATTGTCGGCGACCTTTATGAAATCGTTCCCCTCCTGACCGAGGCGTTGAAGAAATAGACTATGAGAGGCTACTAAAGGTGCCGCAAATCTTTTGGCACCACAAGGGAGGGCTGACTGGTGAGCGAAGGAGAAAAATTCGATGCAATAGTGATCGGTGCGGGACCGGCAGGTGCGGCCTGTGCATATACATTGGCCCGCGAAG
>JBLNCH010000338.1:0-4672 GCA_050260485.1 Bacillota bacterium
GCCGCGATGCCGGTATTTTGCCATCCTGGCAAAATAGTCCCGCCCTGGACTCAGAAAAACTTCGTTGGGGGATGTAACGGCTCGTCACAACGTCGCTCACTCGCAAGCCGACGAATATGTGATTCTGCATATCGACGAATCTTCATGCACTCGCTCTTAATTTTCACACAGGCTGACAGTCTCCTTGCTTCCCTCGCCCATGCCGCAGCACCAAAAAGCACCGGGATTCCCCGGTGCAGGAGGGAACTAACTTCGAATGCCAGTCCGCATGCGGTCCAACATTCCCAGTACGATGTGAGCCAGACCGAAGCCGATGATGCCACGCCCATATTTACTGCGTTTGAAGATGGTGGCTCCCAGGGCAGCAACTAGAGCGCCAAGTCCGGCTACTTTCAGGCCAACACTTTTACGTTTCATTTAAGTCACCTCCCACATTTAGCATGCCAAGAGGTGAATCAAAAATTACTAGAAATAATAACCGAACCGAACGGCTAACCCGAACGCCATTTCTCGAAGAGATGCCGGCTCCGGTTCCCGCTACCTTCCTCTATCAGCATAAGATACTGCTGCTCCAGCTTGCGGGCCATGGTGCGAGACGAGAGCTCTGAGGCGCGAATAACTGCCTGGGCAGAAAAACGGTTCCTCAGTTCATCATCACGCAGCAGCCGCAGGATCTGCCGGGCAAACATGTCCAGGTTGTAATCGACTACCAGACCCTGTTTCTCATTTTCCACCATTTCCTGGCTTCCGGTCGCTCTGATAACCACGGGAGGCAAGCCGGCAGCCATGGCTTCAACCAGGACAATGCCCTGGGTTTCGGTAACCGAAGCAAAGGTAAAGATATCGGCCCCGCAGTAAGCATCGATCAGGTTCTTGGAAGGCAGGAATCCGGTAAAGATAACATCCTCATTCAGAGTCATCCCCAGGTTGATTACCATCTTTTTAAGCTCTTTTTCCAGGGGTCCGGTAGCAATTATCACCAGGCAGGTTTCGCCGAATTCCTCCTTTACTTTCCGGAAAGCCTGGAGTAAAAAGTCGATGTTCTTTTCCTTGGTCAATCGACCCACAAACAGGCAAATTTTATAGTTGGCCGGGATATTGTAGCGCCTTCTGAGCCATGTTGGATCACCGTTCTCAAACTTCCGGGTCTCCACCCCGGTCGGTATAACCTCAATCGGGGTTTTAATCCCCCTGCTCTGAATCAGGTTCTTAATATCCATTGACGGGGTAATAACCAGGTTACAGCGGTTGCTGAAGCTGCTGATGTATTTATTGGCCCATTCCCGGGCAATCTCCTGGGCCACCGGTACGTAGTGCACGTACTGGTCATAGAGCGTATGATAGGTAAAAACCAGCGGGATACCTAGATTCCGCGAACACCTGGCCCCCATCTGTCCCAGAATAAATGGTGAATGGACATGGATAATGTCCAGATTCAGCTTTTTGGCCACCAGGTTAACCCTTGGTGAGAGTGGGACCGCCAGAGTATAATTGGGGTTGCTCGGAGAGGGAACGGAGAAAAAACGGAACACGTTTTCTTCCTCATCCCGGTAATTGCGGTAACGGGGAGCAAATATGAAGGTTTCGTGCCCCAGGTTATTCAGTTCTTCTTTAAAAGTACAAATGGAGGTGACTACACCACTGGTGTAAGGACGATAACTGTCCGAAAAAACTCCTATTCGCACAATTTGAACCCCCTTTCTCTGTGACCTTTAGTCGGTTACACTGTCAGGACCCAATCCATATTCGTCAAACAAGTCGTAACCGGCAACCTCAAACTGGTCTCCCTTGGCATCAATCTCATGCATGTTAAGGATTTCTTCCTCCGGGGGCCTGATGAAACGGTCCTTTTCCCGGCGGGCGCATGAGATACACAGGCTGGTACTCGGAAGTCTCTCCAGCCTCCTGGGGTCAATGGGTTGACCGCATCTTTCACAGATTCCATATCTGCCATGTTTCAGCCGGTTGAGTGCATCATTCACCTTGGTCAATTCCGCTTCCAGCATCTCCTGGAGACCTGCGTCTTTTTCTCTTTCAAAGGTCTCGGAACCCAAATCTCCTGAATGCTGATCATACAGAGACAACTCGTCGGTCATTTCACTAAGAGGAGTGGCAGCAATCTCGGATTTCTGCTTAATGGCCTTCTCTAACCTCTGCTTCTCCTGCAGCAGTCGCTGCTCCGTCGTATCCAAAACATCACATCCCGCCCAGATTTGGCCCTCCCACCTGCAACTCTACCTGGACAAGTCTGACGATATCGGCGATGAAATCGCTAATCAATGGCAGGTTAAGCACTACTAACCTCTGCATGGACCACAGCACAATCGCCGCCAGAAAGGTAAACCCGATGGCCATGCCAAAACCCCGCAGCAGACCCATAGCAAAATTCATATACAGGAGCCGGCGAGGGTTCTCCATCATTTCAATATATTCTGCCAGCCTCATTTTCTCCATGTTGACTGACAGTTCATCGATTTTTTCGCCGAGCCGTTTCAAGTACCCGGCTGTAATCTGTTCCTGATCTTCTCTCATGCATTTTCCCAGAGGGCCGTAATCCGTCCCTCCCACCTTTGAGACTATTATACCATCATCATATCTGGTCGATACCTGGCAACCGGAATTGGATTCCAGCCTGAACACTCGAAACCCGCGTCCGTTGTTCATCTCCAGGTTGGCCCTGTCGTTTCAGTTAGTCAGGGACCAGGCATCATGCCAAACTTCTTCATGAATCCCCATCTCCAGGGTCCTTAGCTTCGATTCTATTACCGATAAACCGTCGGTTAAGAGCCCATTGCCGGCACAAAATATCATTTTGGGCTGAAGGGACAAGATGCGCTTGAAATCCCTGCCCAATTCTCTTAAGTCCCGGTTCTTAAGATCCCGGTCGGCCAGCAGCCGCCCGCTGAAGAGCCAACCCCGGTCAGGTTCAAAGAGGCAGATGTGTCCGGACCCGATTCCGGCTGTATCAAATACTCTGAAGTAGTAGTCTTTAAACCTGATGATACTCTTCAGCTTTGATACCTTGCTGCTTAGTGGCTGCCCCCATAAACAGCGTTTTATAATCCCTTCCCTGCGTGGGTACTTTATTCTCTCAATGGCTTCTTTATGCGCCCTTATGGGTACGCTGAAGGTTCTCTGCAGGAGAGCATTGTTGCCCATGCTTTCCGGGTTATGATAGGTATTAACAATAAGCCTGAGCTCATGACCGGCAATCACCTCTACCAACTCGGTACCCAACCTGGGTATACCGGTGTCAATCAGCAGTCCATCTACCAGGTATACAAACGACCGGGACACCTCATGGCCGAAAATCCTGTGCGACATGCAGATGGCAAGTACCTGATCATACTCTTCCAGGGATACCATTTTTCACATCCTTTAATTGTTTAATGCCTGGATCGGGGCGGGAATACGTCCCCTGCGGGCAATAAATCGGTCAGAAACGCCCTTGTTAACAGACATAACCGGGGCCATCCCCAGTAAACCTCCAAACTTAACCCATTCCCCCTCTGATTTATTGGGAGCGGGAATAATGCGTACCGCTGTTGTCTTGCGGTTAATCATACCTATGGCTGCCTCATCCGCAATTATTCCAGATATTGTACTGGCGGTTGTATCGCCAGGAACAGCTATCATGTCCAATCCCACCGAACAGACACAAGTCATAGCCTCCAGTTTCTCCAAGGTGAGAAACCCCTCGGCAACCGCCTCTATCATTCCTGCATCTTCACTTACCGGAATAAAGGCTCCCGAAAGGCCGCCTACAAAGGAAGAGGCCATAGCCCCTCCCTTTTTCACAGCATCATTGAGCAGTGCCAGGGCAGCAGTGCTTCCGGGCGCGCCGCATCTTTCCAGCCCCATGGCTTCCAGTATGCCGGCCACACTGTCTCCGATGGCCGGTGTGGGTGCTAAAGAAAGGTCGACGATCCCAAAGGGTACCCCCAGGCGGCTGCTGGCTACCCGCCCCACCAATTCTCCCATACGGGTTATCTTGAAAGCGGTCTTCTTAATCTCATTGGCTACGGTACCCAGATCAGCTTCCGGCAGCCCTCTGACAACTTCCAGGATCACCCCCGGACCGCTTATTCCTATATTAATGGTTGCCGACGGTTCTCCCACCCCATGGAAAGCTCCGGCCATGAAGGGATTGTCTTCGGGTGCATTACAGAATACCACCAGTTTGGCACACCCGATCCCATCCTGGTCGGCAGTCATTTGCGCTGTTTCCTTGATGATCTGCCCCATGAGGTAAACGGCATCCATGTTGATTCCCGCTTTGGTGGTTCCAATATTAACGGATGCACATACCCTCTCGGTCCTGGACAGGGTCTCCGGTATGGACTTGATAAGAGCCAGATCACCCTCGGTCATCCCTTTATGAACCAGAGCGGAATAACCGCCGATGAAATTCACCCCGCACTGCCGGGCGGCCTCGTCCAGGCAGCAGCCAAGTTCAACCATTTCATCACGCCCAAACCCATCGGCAACGATGGCGATGGGAGTGACGGATATTCTTTTGTTAATAATAGGTATTCCATATTCTTTTTCGATATCCTCCCCAGTTTTCACCAGGTTCTCGGCTTTACTGGTTATGGTATCGTAAATCCGCTGCCTGGTTTGGGCCAGGCTCTCGCTTCGGCAAGAGCTAAGGCTTATCCCCATGGTAATGGTA
>JBLNCH010000339.1:0-4742 GCA_050260485.1 Bacillota bacterium
AATCCCCATGATTATTGCGGTATATGCGGAAGCAGATGCGGAATTCCGAACCATAGCCGATCAGGCTCTTATCGAAATGGGCTCAGGTGCCGTACCGTTCTTGCTCCAGGAGTTGGCCAACTGGCAGGATCTTAACTCCTGGTTGGCTATTATCAAGGCCCTCGCGGCCCGGCTGGAGGGCGGGATGCACCGCCAGGTCCTGGTGGATAGCTGTCTGGGCCAGCTAAGCAGCTTGAACGAATACCGTGATTTGGCGTTAGTGCTCCGCCAATCCGAACTGCCAGCATTGGCGGAGCTGGCCGAGCGGCGTTACCGCGAAATTGTCACCCTGCAGATGGAAGCGTGTTGGGCAGTCCTGGCCAGTTTGTATGATCCCTTTGTGATTGACCGGGTTAAGGGAGCCAGTCAGGAAACCGATGTCGAGCTGCGGGAGACTTCGCTGGAGGTACTGTCGGAAGGGTTGGCTGACCGCCGTCTGACGCGGGCAATGCTGGATGTGTTAACTTATCAGCAAAATGCTGGTTCAAACTGGGATGCTGATACCGCCATAAGATTTTTACATGGGGCCCAGGGCTGGAATGATTACTGGCTGCGCGAAATAGCTGCGGCCGCACTTTTAAGATTGGAGGGGGGGAGAGCCGGTGGAAGAACAGGAGATGCTGAGCTTACTGGATAAGGTCATGTTTTTGCGGGGAATCGAATTCTGTTCCTATCTACAGATGGAGGAGCTGGGACGGTTGGCCCGAGTGGCCCGTTTGGAGATCTACCCTGAGAACAAGGAGCTGCTTATTGAAGGGGTAACGAACTCCCGGCTGTACATAATCACCCGAGGTAGTGTCGAGCTTAGTGCCCGCACCCCTTCCGGGGTCAACGCCACCATCGCAGTCCTCGGTGCAGGTGAAGCATTCGGTGACACGACTGTATTCGATGAGGCTGTCTCCCCGGTCACGGCTGAGGTCATCCTCGGGGAAGCAGCTCTGCTGACTATCGATCATCAGGATATTGAGCGGCTGTGCAACCTCTACCCCACCCTAGCCACTGGCTTCATCAAGGCGATCAGCGCCCGGGTAAGAAAGCTGGAGCATCTGCTGATTACGATGGGTTAACGTGGAATGAGGATCTGGTACCGTCAATAATTTTTCGAACTTTTGAATAAACGCTTAGCAGCCAACCTCGATAATTACCTGGTTGAATTCTTCTTTTGCATGTCGTGCAGGTGGGTCATACTCATATATCTATCGCTTTGCGGATCGGAAGTCATAGGCAAACGAAAATACGCGCCTCCAATATCGACGGGTTCGAGAACTGCATCGTATTGGTATGTTTTTGAATTAATAATGTCATTCCTTCCGTAATGGAACATTTTGATTCATTCCAGGACGTGGAATTTTTGAACAAAGTAACGATCCAGTACAAACTTTACTGTGTTGTTTCCTCAAAACTTTCATGATGATAATCTTTTTTATGAAATTCTTTTTGTGTATGTGCCTGGTATCTCGGACCAGTAAATTCCCAGTCACAGTTATTACATTTAACCGTGACTGTAGTGTCCCAATATCCTCCGCCCTGTACATTTTGCAGTTCCTCTTCCGACAGTAATTTGTCATTTAGTTCTTTCATCCGATAATCACCTCTCTTTTTAAGAACTATACTCATCCTATTCAATTATACACAAATACCAGAAAAAACAGATAAGAGGAAGTTGCTGTAATTTATGAGTCATGCTCTTATACGGGGTCATTCTGACTGTCCCGGGTCCCATTTTAATCGTGATTTTTGGTTCTTGATACCTCATTCATCGCTGCTTTTAGTTGCTGCGGGCAGCCATCTTATGCTGGTAATGACGTGTTAACAATCGTTGTGGTAAGTCTCTATTGCCAGTCTAGGCGGCCGCTCTAATTGCCTGTTCATTTCCCCCAACATCTTATCCGGGCTGTAATCAACGCCATTGGTTAGTCTTTCCCCTTTCATAACCCACCGGTGGTAAACTTTTTCATTATCAAGTGGTAAACAAGTTCAGTATCATTATGGGTAGACATTCTGATGGTTATGGGTGGCAAACTATTTCGTTGACATTCAGGCCCTGGAAGAAAACGTTTAATAGAATGTGGCATAGCTGATCATTTTTATGGTTTTAAGCACCAAAGTCGGCATATGGAAGTAGGCGGAGGTGTAAGGTGATGTTGGAAGAAAGGTATGCGGATGCTTACCATCAGGTAGGGTTAGAAAGATTAGATAAGAAAATACTCATTAAACTTAAGGCTTGTTGGGCGTTGACAAAAAGCAGGCAGACATTTCTCTTACTGATTACCGGGTGGGCTGGTTACTGTTCCGCGGGTCATGGGGTGACAGACGTGGCAACCCTATTGTCCCTGCTGGGTAGTCTTTACCTGGCCATCAGCGGGAGTACTGTGCTTAATATGTATGTTGATCGTGATATAGATGCCAGGATGCCAAGGACAATCGACCGTCCGCTGCCTACCGGGGTTTTATCACCACCGGAAGCTCTCCTTTTTGGTTTGGTGTTTTCCCTGCTTGGTATTATTTGGGCGTTTACTTTAAGTGTTTTATTTGGGCTGGTTAGTTTTGCGGGTTTATTTTTCCACGTAGTGATTTATACCATGTGGTTGAAAAGAAAGACACCTTTTTCAGTAATGCCAGGAGGTATTGCCGGGGGGATGCCTGTTTTGGCCGGGCGTGTTCTAGCAACGGGAAGAATTGACCTCGTTGGGGTGCTTTTAGCTCTGGTTGTTTTGTTGTGGATTCCCATCCATATTTGGACCTTTGCCATGAGGTATGCCGAAGATTACAAGCTTGCCGGTGTACCTACCTTTCCCACTATTTATGGAATAGAGAGGACACGTCTGGTTCTGGCCTTGTCAACTATCTTGTCCGGGTTGGCTATTATGCTGGTAGTTTTTTTAAATGGTGTGAACGGCCCTTACCTATTGGTTGCTGTTCTGTCTGTTGTTGTACTCGTTGCTTTTACTGCTTTTTACTCGGCTTATCCATCACCAAAGCGAAACTTTTTACTGTTTAAGGCGGCATCCATTCATATGCTGGTTTCAATGTTTATGGTTGGATTAACAGGGCCGGGATAATTCCCTACCCTGGCTGACACCTTCTTACCGAACTTATTTCATGGGGGATTCACCAGAGGTGACGACAGTTTCATGTTTTGCCTTAACTTGAACCATATAATGCCTAATCGTGTTTTCCCATAGTACTTTACTACAATCATTGCAATACACTTATATGTAGTCAGGTCAATTTCTAATCAGGATCAAAAAACCTGCTACCTACAGCTGTCAGCTCAGAATCAGAAAGCCTGATAGCTTTATCAGAGTTCGATTGTCAAATACTCATGTAATTCTTCTATTGTGAACTCAAGATCCTCCCTACCGCCCAATGCTATAATCTCCTGGGGAGTCATTTTTCTGATCACCTCATCACTATTGAGCAGCCTCGCCCATAGGGATAGCAATTTAATCGAGGGGTAACCGGGACGGGGCAACAAGGAAATCAGAAGCCAGTCACGTTTAATGATGTGACTGGCCTCTAATTTGACTGGCTTGCTAATTTTAATAATGATTGTTCATATCATTTTGTAAATTTCTCCTGTTATTACACCCTGCTCCCGGTTACGGCGTGCGACTCCGTTGAACTCGCCCATACGCCGGTAAAGCTGTTGTTTCCGGCGGCCATCGTGAGTACAAATTTCCATCCTTCAAAAAATTCATTGTCGATCGTTGCTGTCAGCACATTGCCTGATACCGTTCCGCTCATACCGCCTGAATTTTTATTCATATCGGTGAAAGTTCCTGTCACGGTGCTGCCGCTTTGAGAAATGGCCATGGTGCAGACCTCGGCCCCGGTGACCGGATCCTTGACGCTCCAATTACCGCTGAAGCTGCCCTTGCCCAGCGTCTGCGAGGAGATGGTAGAGCCGGAGGGCAGAGAAGGAGCAGTGGGTGCGGCGGCTTTGAGGGAAGGCGCCGCTTCATAGGTACGCAGGCTCAGCAGGATGGCCTGCTCCCGGGTTGTGTTGCCGTAGCCTGCCGCCTGCTGGGCAGTGGTAACGGCGCGGGGCATGAATTTCCCGTTGGCACCTTTGATGATCCCCAGTTTGCTGATCACCTGGACTGAACTCAAGGCCCAGTCGGAAATATCCTTCTGATCCAAAAACGTGGGTGCACCGGTTGTGGAATAGTCACCGTTGGGGGCGATGAGCTTGAGGGCTCGCAGGAGAATCGTCGCCACCTGCTCCCGGGTGATCAGTGCTTTGGGCGCGTAGGTGGTTGCGGACATACCTTTGGCTATGCCTACGTTGTAAGCCTTGAGGATTTCCGGGTTGTTGGTGTCGACGAAGGGATTGGGAGAAAAAGGCGTAGTCTTGACACCCGTTGTTTTTTCATACAGGATCAGCGTTAGCTCGGTGAACTCCTCCCGCGTAATCGGCCGGGTCAGATCCACGCCCTTCAGGGAAACGGGAATGAGGCCTAACCCGCCGGCCTTTTCAATATCGGATTGGGCCCAGGAGGATGCCTTTCCCCATCCCGGCGCACCGAATTCGACGATGTTGGAGTAAGCCGAGCGGAAAAGTTCGGCACCGAGATGGGAACGGTAGGAGTAATAAGCCCGCAGTCGAAGGTAGGTGTTTGCGTCGGCCTGGGAGGCTGCCTGGTGCAGCGGGGCTTTGTAGACGCCGTCTTTGATGTCGCTGTTTGCCAGTATTATTTCGG
>JBLNCH010000340.1:0-10797 GCA_050260485.1 Bacillota bacterium
AGGGCGCGGTAGGATTTGAGATCTTTAATCAGACCAGTTTCGGGGAAACCGAGACTGATAAGAGGGTCAAGTATCAGGTAGCCTTGCAGGGTGAATTGACAAAAACTATTCAAAGTCTGGATAAGGTTGAAGCAGCCAAGGTAAATTTGGTTATACCTCAAAAATCTCTGTACTCAGACGACCAGCAGGTGGCAACCGCCTCTATCCTTATCAAGACAAAACCCAATAGACGTATGGAAAGCCAGGAGATACAGGGGATAGTTCACCTGGTGGCCAATAGTGTGGAAGGCTTAAAACCGGAAAACGTTACTGTTGTCGATACCAACGGCAACATCTTATCCTCGGGTCTTTCTGACCCTGGATTCCAAACGAACACCGTTCAGCTTACTCAGGCGCAGCTTGCTTTGCAGCGTCAGTACGAAAGAGAGATGCAGGCTTCGGTTCAGTCGATGTTGGAGCATGTGCTTGGCTCCGGTAAAGCTGTAGTCAGGGTGAGTGCGGAGCTTAACTTTGATGAAAAGGAAAGCCGCATGGAAATATACTCACCGTTACAGGATAAGCAGACTCCGGCTACCTTCGTACGCAGTGAGAGTCGCATTGAAGAGACCACTGAATCTACCGGCCAAGCTGAAACAGGTGCACCCGGTACTGATACCAACATTCCTACTTATCAACAGACCAATCCTGCAACCGAGACTTCCTCATCAGAAAGAAGTGAAAGGGTAATCAACTGGGAGATTGACAAGGAAGAGATATTGCAGAAATTTGCTCCCGGTTCGGTAAAGAGGCTTACGGTTGCCGTAATAGTCGATCAGGAGTTGGATGCCCGGCAAAAGGACGAGATCCAACAGATGGTAGAGACAGCAGTGGGAATCGACCGCAACACCATTGACCAATCAAACCGCACTGTCTCAGTAACCGGCATGAAATTTAGCCAGATTCAAGAGCCGGAGACTCAGCGAGGTTCCATTTGGCAGGCACTGCCCCCGTATGTCTGGATAGCCCTTATCATACTGGGAATAGCTGCTGCGGTGCTGGTGATAAGGTCGATTGCCTTGCGGAGAAAGGCCGCTGAAGAGGCGCAGTTTGATCAACTGGTTGAGGAGGAGTTCAAGCTGCAAGACCTATTGGACAAGGAGCTCTCACCGCAGGAGAAAGAAAAGAAGATGATTCGCGAGGAAGTTGAGAAACTTGTGGATTTAAATCCCGAAGATGCAGCAAATCTAATCAGAACCTGGCTTTTGGAGGAAGGGATATAGGATGGCCACTACCGGTAAGAAGACATTAAGCGGAAAGCAGAAGGCCGCCCACCTATTGATTTCCTTAGGGCCCGAAAAATCAGCCAAGATATTTAAGCACCTGAAGGAAGATGAACTTGAACAGGTGACCCTGGAGATCGCCAATGTACGCCAGACAACCTCGGAACAACTAAGTGAGATCATGCGAGAGTTTTACGAATTGTGCCTGGCTAACCAGTACATACAACAGGGTGGTATCACCTATGCTCAAGAGGTTTTGGAAAAGGCATTGGGCCATGAAAAGGCCATGAGCATAATAAACCGCATTTCATCTTCATTACAGGTCAGGCCGTTTGATTTCGTGAGGAAAACCGAACCTACACAGTTCCTGAGTTTTATCCAAGGGGAGCATCCGCAGACCATGGCCCTGATACTGTCCTACCTCGACTCGTCGAAATCGGCCATCATCCTTTCGGCTTTAGCGCCGGATCGACAGGTCGATGTAGCCAGAAGGATCGCCTTAATGAACAATACCTCCCCGGAGGTCATTAAGGAAGTGGAGCGAGTCCTGGAAAGAAAACTCTCATCGGTTGTCCCGCAGGAGGTTACCAGTGCCGGGGGAGTAAAAGCAGTGGTCGAAATTCTAAACCGGGTGGATCGAGGAACTGAGAAGACGATTTTAGAGGCCTTGGAGGTTCAGGACCCTGAGTTGGCGGAGGAGATCAAGAAGCTGATGTTCGTCTTTGAAGATCTGGTAACCCTGGATGATCGTTCCGTGCAAAGGATCCTGCGGGAGGTTGAAAACCAGGATCTGGTTCTGGCTTTGAAAGGTGCCAGCCAGGAGGTATCCGAAAAGATTTTCAACAACATGTCCAAACGAGCTTCCGATATGCTGCGGGAGGATATCCAGTTCTTGGGGCCGGTCAGGCTGCGTGATGTTGAGGAAGCCCAGCAGAGGATTGTGAATGTGATTAGAAAACTGGAGGACACCGGCGAGATTGTAGTTGCCCGTGGCGGAGGGGATGAAATAATTGTCTAGAATCATCAAACCCCATGAGATTATCTTGCAGGATCCAGTTTTTATACAGATACCCGATAAGCAAACAGTGGTGAAAGAGCCTCAAACAGAGAATGATTTAGCCGATGCCCAGGCCGAGGTGAGGGAAGAAGCCGATAGGATAGTGAAAGAAACCGAGGAGATGGTTATTGAAATCCTCGAAAAGGCCCGTCTGGAGGCCAAGAACATAATTGCCGATGCCAGGGAGGAAGCTGAAGAAATTAGATTGAAGGCCGAGAAAGAGGCTGCTCTGTTGAAAGAGCAGGCGATTGACCATGGCTATCATGAGGGTTGGGAAAAAGCGAGGGAAGAGGCCCGGCAGCAGATCGAAAAGGCCAGGCAAGAGAGTGAAGACCTGGTGGAGCAAGCCAAGCAGGAGAGAATT
The DNA here is from genome assembly GCA_050260485.1 of Bacillota bacterium. GTDB lineage: Bacteria > Bacillota > Syntrophomonadia > Syntrophomonadales > DTU052 > DTU052. The sequence continues at coordinate 2,681 of JBLNCH010000340.1, forward strand.
GGCATTATCAGATCCTGCGAAAGCATTATAGTCAGGATGTCGATGGATATTGCTCAAAAAATTGTGGAAAAGGAACTTACGACAAATCCCGATATAATTATTGAACTGGTAAAAAACATTCTCGATTATATGAATACCGCGGAATTTTATAAGATCCTGGTCAATCCTGATGATTTTGTGACCCTGGCGGCAGAATTCGGGAAACAGAGTCTTTTTTCAAGCGTGAATGATAGAATCCAGATACTGGCGGACGAAAATGTATCCCGTGGGGGATGCGTGGTTGAAACCGATCTTGGTTTGGTTGACGCCACATTGGAGACCCGGGTTTCTTCTCTGGAAGAATCCTTAATGGACGTGGTGAGGAATGACTAGAGCACAGATGGTTCAGCCACAGTTCGACTTAGAGAAATACCAGAAGGTTATAGAAGGTGCCGTGACCTGGAAGCAAAAAGGGCGCATATCTCAAGTCGTTGGGCTGACCATTGAAGCTAATGGACCACGTGCAAGTCTGGGCGAGCTTTGTTATATCAGGCCGGGGTCCAATGGTGGTTATGAACTATTGGCCGAAGTGGTTGGGTTCAGAGGCAACAGAACTCTATTAATGCCTCTGGGAGATATGGAGGGAATCAGTCCCGGATGTGAAATAACCGCCAGCGGCAAGAGGTTGAGCGTTCCTGTTGGGGTGGGACTGGTGGGCAGAGTCCTAAATGGCCTGGGAAAGCCCATGGATAACCGGGGACCTCTTGAGGCTGATTTTGAATACCCGGTCATGAATCCCCCTCCTAATCCACTTGACCGGGCTAGAATAACCGAGGCCCTTTCATTGGGTATTAAAGCGATTGACGGTTTGATTACCCTCGGAAAAGGCCAAAGAGTCGGGATTATGGCCGGCAGCGGCGTAGGTAAGAGTACACTTTTAGGAATGATTGCTCGCAACACCAACGCCGATATTAATGTCATTGCATTAATCGGAGAACGCGGCCGCGAAGTAAGGGAGTTCCTGGAAAGGGACCTGGGTGAAGAGGGTTTGCAGCGGTCAGTGGTAGTAGTAGCAACCTCTGATCAACCGGCCTTAGTCAGGATAAAAGGAGCATTTCTGGCCACATCCATTGCCGAGTATTTTCGGGACCAGGGATGTGACGTTTTAATGCTTATGGATTCCATTACCCGATTTGCTCTGGCACAGCGTGAGGTGGGACTGGCTATTGGAGAACCACCAACTACCAGGGGGTTTACTCCTTCGGTTTTTGCCCTGTTGCCCAAGCTTTTGGAAAGGGCCGGGACTTCCAGGATTGGAAGCATAACCGGACTATACACCGTGTTAGTTGAAGGTGATGACATGAATGAACCGGTAACTGACGCCGTCCGGGGCATTGTTGACGGTCATATCGTATTGAACCGAGAGCTGGCAGCATTAAACCGCTACCCGGCTATCGATGTTTTGCAGAGTGTTAGCCGGTTGATGACTGAGGTGGTGTCAGAGGATCACCTTGAAATGGCAGCTCGTTTCCGCAGCCTGGTGGCTGTTTATGAAGATGCGAAAGACTTAATTGATATTGGGGCGTATAAACCTGGTTCCAATCCAAGGATAGACGAAGCCATAAGACATATCGAGCATTGTCAAGAGTTCCTTCGTCAGGGGATTCATGAGAAGCTGAGTTTTGACGATATACTGCGAGAACTTCGTAATACCGTGATTGAGGATTAGAGCATGAACAAGTTTAAATTCAGATTACAAACCCCATATGATGTTGTCATCTGGCGTGAAAAGCTGGCCAAACAGGAATTAAGGGAAAGGCAGATGGCTTACGATCAGGAAGAAGACCGTCTTCATGAAAAATTGGCCGGAATGAAGTCTCTGCTCGACAAGGAACGCAGTTTAAGGGGACAAAATGTCTCGATTAATAAAATGGTCGTTATTAAGGAACTGCAGAATATGTCACAAACCTTGGTTCGACTGCAGCGGGAGGCAGTCGACCAGGCGTTGGCCAGGTTAGAAGAATCACGCCAAGAGTTAACGGAAGTTACCCGGGAAAAAAAGTCCATGGAAAAATTAAAAGAGCGTCGATATGCGAAGTTTTTGTACGAATACCAATGCCAGGAGCAAACAGCCATTGATGAGGTAGCGGTGAACAGTTTTTGGAGGAAACAAAAAGGGAACGGCCGCATTAACAACTTCAGCCAGGATAAGGGGTCAACGGACTTATGGGAAAGGTTATAAAAATACTGGCAATTGCCATTATCCTGCTGTTAATGGCTTCCGTCGCTGCCATGTATTTCGGAATTGTTAAGCCACCAAAGATTATTAAAGATATCCCCTTCCTAGGTAAAATATTGACTTCCACAGAAAAAGACGAGGAGGTTACCCCTGCTGCGACATCAGAGCTTGATGAACTGAAAATGGAATTGGAGGATACCAGATTAACTATCGAGCAACTGGAAAACGAAAACGCGGAACTTCAGCGGCAGCTTAGTGAAGTGCAGAAAGATCGAGACAATCTTGAAGCTCTTAACGAGGAACTCAACACCAAGAACAAACAGTGGCAACGACTGGCAGAATACTACAGCAACATGAAAGCCAAACAGGCGGCCGCAATTATGGCCGAATTGGACGACGATACTGTTGTCGGTATCCTGGCCAACATGGGGACTGAAACTGCAGCCAGCATTATTGGTGAACTCGACCCCCGGCAGGCCGCAGTTTTAACCAATAAAATGCTACAGGTGAAAGGAGGTGAGTAAGTGCGAACAGAGGTCCTGTTGCCAATTGTGGCTGGAGCACCAGTTAACATTGATGCAAGCAAGACTGCAAACCCCGGAACAAACGGCAAGACCAGCCAAGGCTTCGATATTGTCTTGCAGGCGGTTAATCAGAGGATTAAAAAGTCACTTGTGAAGATGCCAGGTACCATGTGGCTTGAGCCTAATAGCTGGAGTACGGTGAAGCACAGTCAAGGTACAATTACCATGGATAGCCCGCCAGAAGCAGTTGACTGCATTTCGCTTGAGGAAATGCTGCTTGACGTAATACCGCTTGACGTATTGCCAGATGTCAAAACTGGGGCGGTGTTGCTTGGATCCGAGGAATTGAACACGCCGATCGTCTCACAACTCAACCTTGCTTCTCCGGAAACAGTGTGCTTAACGCGGGAGGCTGGACAGTTGCAGAGTTTACCGATCGACCCGGCGTTACGAGAAACCCGTCTAATGGTCGATAGCAGGTTAGGTTTGATGGGTTTGACGGCTAATCCTGATCATCAAGATACCCAGGCAGGGTTGCCTTCAGGTGTGATTGCGGAAAAACCAGTAAAGCATACTGAATTAATACCGGTACCGCTCAGCAACACGGTAGTCGATCCACAATCCTCTAAGGAAGAGAATGTCCCGAATTTAAAGTACTTGAACTACGAGGATAATCAGGAAACAGCCGGGAAGCAGACGGCGCAAAAGACATATTCACAAGAGGTAACGACCCTGCCGGGACGTGAGCAGCCCGTAAGGGATGAAACTCAAACCGGCGTTACTTCTGCTACCGGTCAGTCCAACAAGGTGCGGCACGGTGAGGTCGTGCAGCCACAACAGTTGATTACTGTGGAGTCAGAGAAGCTGCACGGGGTTAAAACAGAAGTCCTCCCCGGGAGTGAAGGCATCATGGAAACTTCTCCAGAGGTAGCCGACACTGTAAGTATTGAAACCCCACTGGTCGAAAAGTTCGTCCTGCCGCAAAAGCCGGTATCGACCGAGGACATTATTGAACAGGTGGTAAGAAAGATCGAACTTTTTACCAATCCGAAGTCGACAGCCGTAACCATTAAGCTGGAGCCTGAATTCTTAGGCAGGTTGCAGATTAATCTGGAGGTGGTGGATGATGTGTTGACTGCCCGGTTCATTACCGACAACCTGCAGGTCAAACATCTGCTGGAAACAGGGATAGGACAGCTCCGAATGCAATTGGAGAGCAGCGGAATAAGGCTGGAGAGAGCGGAGGTCAACATCGACCTGGGTCACCAGTTTGGAGGTTATCACCACAACGAATCCGGCTACCAGAACCGTCAGCCCGTGCCATATGAGGCAACGCCATACTATATCAACACATTTATCAGTGATTCTGGTCCGCCGGAAATTGAGGAAAACACGGCACCAAACCGGGATATCTTTGATGGCTCGATTAATTATTTGATATAGGGGGTGATTAGTATCGTAGTAACTGCTGCTTCTTCTGTAAACCCAGGGACCATGTCCGAAAACAGCGTAACCGCGGCCAAGAATACCCTGGGGCAAGATGATTTTTTTAAACTGCTGGTAACCCAACTCCGTTATCAGAATCCACTGGAACCATTGCAGGACCAGGAGTTTATCGCCCAGTTAGCAACTTTCAGTTCCCTGGAGCAGATGACCAACCTTAACAAGCGGGTTGAACAGATGACAGCCAGCATGGAGGACAGCCTGTTCGCCATAACCTCAATTCAGCAGGCAACCTCGTGTCTGGGCAAGGTAATCGAATACCGGAGTGGTAAAGAGATCCTTACCGGCAAGGTTGATACCGTTCGGATTGAAGAAGGACTGCCGATACTCATGGTTGGTGACACCCGGGTTGACCTGTCAAGTGTTATTGCCATAAAAAGTCCCGAATCGGAGGATGCCGGGGAAGAAGGTTCTGATGAACCAATAGCTGAGGAAGAAATGCGAGGTGTACCCGGTGACAGTCAATAAACTGTTTTTCCCGGAAAAACTGCAACCGGCAGCTACGTCGCCCAAAACACGGGTTCAAAATGACCGGAAAACTGGACCTTCGACATTCGACAAGGTGCTGGCGGCGCAGACCAACGAGATTAAGTTTTCCAGTCATGCGCAGCAGCGCATGAAATCCAGGAACATCAGTTTAGGGGATCAGGAGTTAAGTCTCTTGCAGAATGCTGTAAATAAGGCCCGGGATAAAGGAGCCCGTGAAAGCCTGATCCTTATGGGCGATATGGCCCTGGTAGTCAGTATAAAGAACAATACCGTAATAACAGCTCTGGATGGGAAGAGCATTAAAGAAAACGTTTTCACCAATATTGACAGCGCAGTAGTATTGTAACGGCTGGACCTCAATTGAGGAAAGCCTGATGCGTGGATTGAATGAAACGCAAGGACTTGAGAAGGAGGTCATTTTATCATGATGCGAGCCATGTATTCCGTAATTTCAGGTTTGAGGAATCATCAAACAAAGATGGATGTTATCGGAAACAATATTGCCAATGTGAACACCTACGGTTTCAAGAAGGCAAGGGTTGTTTTTAGGGACACCCTGTATCAAACCATGAGCACTGGATCAGCTCCCCAGAATAACCGCGGCGGGACCAATCAGATGGCGGTCGGCCTGGGAATGAAGCTGGGAAGCATCGATACCATATGTACACCGTCACCCTCACAGAGCACCGGGAAGAATACCGACCTGTGTATAAACGGAAACGGCTATTTTATGGTTCAACATGGTGACGAGGTGTTATATACACGCAATGGAGCCTTCGATTTTGACGTAAACGGTAATTTCTACTCTGTTGGTAATGGGGCATTAGTCCTCGGCTGGATTGCTGATCCCAATAACAACTGGACCATCGATACGAATGACAATCATGGTCCTATAAGTATTGGCAGCCTGAGCACCTTGCTGCCGCAGGCGAGTACCAAAATGACCTTTACCGGCAACCTGAATTTCTCAACGGCACAGAGTGATCCTGATGACACCGCACCAGTGATAAACGAGCCGGTTATTACCTCAAAGGATGTTATTGACTCCCGCGGCAATACTCATACGATTTCGTTTCGTTTTGTAAAGACCGGAGCAGCCGCCGGCTCCACTACCTGGCAGTACAAGATATCCGTCAATGATGCGGTCTTCGACGAAGATGACGCAGTGGATCCTGAAGGAACCCTGACATTTGACTCTACCGGAAAGCTTACTTCAATGACCGATCTTGGCGGTACTGTATTAACTCCCCCTGTTCCGATTAACCTGACTATTCCTCTAACCAATGGCGCAGATGATATCTCGCTCGATATCGATTTCAGTGCTATCACTGAACACCAGGGGGAATCAACCGCCTGGGCTGAGTATGTCGACGGCTATCCGGCTGGAGAGTTGACCAGCGTCAGCATTGACGCCAATGGGGTTATCAAAGGAACCTATTCCAATGAGATAACCAGAGATCTGGCCCAAATTGCCCTGGCGACCTTTCAAAATCCGGCCGGCCTGACCAATAAGGGGGAAAGCCTCTACCAGGCATCGAGCAACTCGGGTGATGCCAAGGTGGGTATACCCGGTCAGGGGGATGGCGGGGCCCTAATCCCCGGCAGCCTGGAGATGTCCAATGTTGATCTTTCAGAAGAGTTTGTGGATATGATTACCACCCAGCGGGGATTTCAGGCTAGTTCCAGGGTAATAAACGCCTCCGATGAAATGCTGCAGGAACTGGTCAACTTAAAGAGATAGTGGTGCTTTCGGGGACCGCAGAGTCTCCAAAATATAATGGAGTACATAAATGATTGAGCTTACGCGGCTGAACGGGCAAAAAATAGTGATTAACCTCGAATTGATCGAAAGCCTGGAGGAGACTCCAGATACGGTGGTTACACTTACCACCGGCAAGAAATATGTGGTTCTGGAGAAACCTTCACAGATTATTGCGGCGATTGTCAGGTTCAAAAAACAGGTTAACCTGGCGGTAAAGAGTTAGGAGGGGTGCTAAGGTGGCAGAAGAGAGTAGCAATGTGGAAAAAGGTAGATCATCAACATTCAACATCAAACTGATAGTATTCGGGTTGGTCTTATTTATACTGACAACTGGTGGATGCTATTTTGTGATAAAAAGCGCCCTGGCACCTCTCATGCCTTCAGAAACGCAAAATGAGGGACAATCCCAATCGGTTGGTTCCCTGGTTCCATTGGGCGAATTTACGGTTAATATTTCAGATGTAAGCATGTCGCGCTTTCTGAAAACAGAAATTGTGTTGGAAGTGAAAGATGCCAAGATCAAAAAATCTATGGAGGCTGACCAGCTTCCGGTGGTGCGGGATCTTATTATCAGCATCCTATCATCCAAAACGGTGGCTGATCTTGACAGCCCTCACCGTACCGAACTGAAGAATGAGATCAAGACCAAAGTAAATCGACGTTTTGGTAATGCGGTTACCAATGTGTATTTCAATGCATTCATAATGCAGTAGCACCTGAAAGGTTGTTTTAGCATCGGGAAATGACAGTGTGAAGGGGGAACACCGTGAGCGAAGTTCTGACTCAAGAGGAAATCGATGCTTTACTGGGTGCCCTTGACCGGGGTGAGGTTGATGCTGAAGAGCTTAAGCAGGAACACTCCAAGAAGAAGGTTAGGGTATACGACTTTCGTCGTCCCAACAAGTTCTCTAAAGAGCAGATTCATACTCTGCAGGTGATATTCGAAAACTACGCCCGCTCCTTGGGAACATACTTCTCGGCGCAGTTACGGACTGCAGTAACGGTTGATGTCCTTTCCGTTGAGCAGATTACTTATGACGAGTTCATCAGGTCTATACCCAACCCAACGATTCTGTCCATATTCTCTATGCCGCCTCTGGAGGGTAATGCCATCCTGGAGATTAACCCCAACCTGGGGTTTGCCATTCTTGACCGCATGTTTGGAGGACCAGGGATTTCTATCGAGAAGGTGCGCGGTCTAACAGAGATTGAAGAAACGGTGATGGACAGGGTCTGTGATAAGATGCTGCATTACCTGGAGGAACCCTGGGCAATCATTGCCCCGCTGAAGCCGATGTTAGAACGTATTGACTCCAACCCGCAGTTTACCCAGATCGTTTCTCCCGGGGAGATGGTGGTAATTGTATCACTGGAGACGAAGCTGGGTGGAGTCATGGGAATGATAAATATATGTATACCGTTCATTGTGTTGGAACCGATCATTAACAAACTTAATGTTCACTACTATTATTCCTCGACCATAAGGCAGAAAGACCCGGGAAGTACCAACGCTATCAGACATCGACTCCAGGAAACCGTGATTCCGGTTAAGGTTTTGTTGGGAAAGACCGTAATCACAGTGGCCGATCTGATCGAATTGAACGTGGGAGATGTTGTGCCG
>JBLNCH010000341.1:0-2540 GCA_050260485.1 Bacillota bacterium
CGGCATTGTAGATAAGGTTGGGCCTCAGAGCCCTGATTGTGGCAATTTCTACCACATTACGGGCTGACGGCAGATAGGATAGGGCTTCGGCTCGCGTTTTTACCTGTCCTGCTGCAGTTGGCAAAGCCTCCTCGGTAATCGGCTGACTCATCAGATTGTTGATGGTCAGCAGGGTGCCATCCCTGATGCTCCCAATATCCTCATCATCAGCATCCACCAGATATGCCGCCAGGTCCTTGGGTGAATATCCTTCCAAACCATGCGTGTCAACTATCTCTGATATGAATACCCGTAATTGCTCAATCTTATCATTGCGGGTCAGGGACTCGTCATACCTGACATTGTTAACCTGAACAAAAAAATTGTTAACATCCTGCTCCGCCTCAACCAGTGCCTCACGATCCTCCTGATAGACCTTGCGCACCTTCTGGGCCGCTTGTTCCTGCAATTCCCTGGTGCGGGCCTCATCGGTGATTATGGCGGCGTGAGGCGACCTTATATTGCGCGGACTAATCTGCCCGGGTTTAAGGTCAATCTGGGCACCCATGAAGTTGCTGAAGACAATAAAGGTCACCAAAAGAAAAAAGCCCATGTAAATGAAGATCTGGCGCCCTATTTTACTGTATACAGTTTTTTTTAGATAATCTCGCAGAAAACCAAGTGATAGCATATGGTATTAATCCCTCACCTGACTGTTTTCCGTTTCTGCTGTTTCGTATTCTTCATAGGCATCAATTATCCTTTGCACCAGTGGATGCCTGACCACATCCTCCCGGGTAAGATAGTTAAAGGATATCCCGTCTATTCCCTTAAGTATCTTCTGAATTTCAATCAGTCCAGAGAAATCTTCCTTAGGGAGGTCAACCTGGGTTATATCCCCGGTTATAACCGCTCGGGAGCCAAACCCTAAACGGGTCAGGAACATCTTCATCTGCTGGGGGGTAGTGTTTTGGGCCTCATCCAGGATGATAAAGGCGTCATTCAGGGTACGTCCCCGCATATAAGCTAGGGGAGCTACTTCGATGATGTTCTTTTCCATGTACCGCTGAGCCACATCCAACCCCAGGATATCAAAGAGACCATCATAAAGCGGGCGAAGATATGGATTAACCTTCTCAATCAGATCTCCCGGCAAAAACCCCAGTTTCTCTCCGGCCTCCACTGCTGGTCTGACCAGGATAATACGCTGAACCTCTTTATTACGCAGGGCTCTTACCGCCATAACCACGGCCAGATAGGTTTTTCCAGTTCCGGCCGGTCCAATGGCAAATACTATGTCATTGTCGGCCATAGCCTGAACATAGTTCTTCTGTCCCAGGGTTTTGGCCTTAATTGACTTACCGCGGGCGGTTGTCAGAATAGTACCTGATACAATATCCTTATGCTTTAGAGTCAGTCCCTGCCGGGTCAAATTCAGAGTATAATTGATATCGGCAGGGGTCAGCTGCTTCTCACTTTTTACGATATCAAGCAAGGCATGAATCACCGCCTCGGCCTCGTTTACATCCGCCTCTTCCCCGCGGATGTGGATGTCTCCACCCCGAGCCGACAGATCGGCCTTACAGACTTCTACCAGGTGTTTAAAGTTCTCATCGTAAGAACCAAAAAAGATCGCTGCATCCAGATTGTTTTGAATACTAACCCGAGTCTCTTTTTCCGGCAATCATCAGACCTCCCACCAAATGGTGACTATAACGTGAGTATTATAACACATATACATAAGGGTGTCCGCATCATGGATATCCAGGAGGTCTAGGTTATATCTCCAAACAATTAATCTTGATTTTGCAAAGGTCATTCACTTTTCCGGTCCTTCATCAGCCGCACATATGTTATCAAGTGCCGTTAAGTGTTTTAACAACACACCTGCCATCATTCACGGGGGTACTAGGATGTCAACTCGGCCCCGGTGTCACAACTTACGGCAGTTCCTCCTCCACATTCAGTGGTTGAGGGCGACAGATATCTTCTATTACTTCCGCCTCGGCTTTTATGCGTATCATGTTATCACTCGCTGATGAAATGATTTTGGTTTTGGTGCCAAGTATTTGCTCGGCCTCTTTTATTTCATTTCTAAGATTGGCTAATGCTTCTTGACGAGCCATTTCCAGAGCCACCTCATGGTCATACTCCTCAATATGCGTCCTGGTTTCCAGAATCGTCTCTTTGCTCCAGACTATCTTACCCCAGGGCGTAATAAATCCGCGGCCTGACCTCCGCGTTTCGAAAGAAGAGAAGTTCTTCTCCGGGCGTTTTATATCCCATTTGCCCCAGGGTGTCTCCAGCCTAAACCCTTCCGATTTATTTCTGGTAAGAACTGTTTTCTCTTCTACCAGAGGGTGTTCCCCATACCCTTCGTACCATACCCTGGCTTTAACCACACCTCGAGCTTTAACCAGCCGGGGAGAAGGAACCTGCCCATCCGGGTATTCACCGGTTGGGATAATTGTTCCCGAAATCAGGATATTACCCACCCCGACTGTATCTCCTTTCTGCACCGCTGCTGTTCCGTCCAGGACCATTACCTCTTCTACAATGCC
>JBLNCH010000342.1:0-4058 GCA_050260485.1 Bacillota bacterium
TTCCTCCAGGGAACGCTGCACATCACACAAGGCCCCGGCTATTTCCCGGCACCCACGGTAAAGTTCTTCAACCCCCTCCATGTCAGGTTTGACGCGACGAGCACCAAAGGAACCAAAAATCTCAGTTATACCGGAGGCGGCCAGCCCCTGAACAGACTGACAGGCCAGATCTACCAGATGAACCGCATGCGCCAGTTCTCTGAGACACTGCGGGTAGCGGGCCTTCAATGATGCCAGGTAACCTTTCTCGATCCCATTCCTTCTTTCCGAGAGCCTGAATAAAAGGCGCAAGCCGTCTTCCACCGCGAAAGAGGTGCCCAGCTTCTCGAAAGCAGTCCGGTCAAGGTTATGGGCTTCATCAATGACCAGGTATTGATAGGGTGGCAATATGTGATTCCCGGTGGCCATATCGCTCAGCAATAGGGCATGATTAACCACAATAATATCGGCATCGTTGAGCTTCTTCCTCGCCATAAAGAAGTAGCACTGCTGATACCAAGGACAGAGATTACCACCACAGCCGTGGCGCTGGCAGTTCACCTGTCTCCAGAGGGAACTACCCTGACTGTCCCATCGTAGCTCCTGAAAATCGCCTTCCCCTCGCCGGGACAGCCATATGCAGAGTCCTGCGAGCAGACGCCTTTCTTCGACGGTCAGCTCCTCAGGAGTATGTTTCAGGCGGTTCCACCTGGCCAGACACAGGTAGTTGTCCCTGCCATAGGCGATCCGCCAGGTAAAAGAAACCGGCAGGAAACTGCTCAATAACGGCAGGTCCTTTTCCGCCAGCTGACGCTGGAGGGCCTTGGTGCGGGTAGCAACTACCACCTTTTGGCTATTGGCCACCGCCCAGTAGACTGAAGGAGTCAGGTAGGCCAGGGTTTTGCCCACCCCGGTCCCGGCCTCTGCCAGCAGGAACTCGTCCTGTTCGAAAGCTATACATACTTCCCGGGCCATGGCCGTCTGCTCGGGTCGGTAACAGTATGATTCCATACTGCGGCTCAGGATCCCTGAAGAGCCTAAGATTTCCAGCACCTGTTCCCGAGAAAACTCGGTGACCGGCTCACCTTGCTGCTCGATATACGGGTTTTCATGGTGTGCTTGAACCGTCTCCAACATCAGCCCTTCGCTGGCAGCATCCAGGAATTCCCGCAGGGGATCATCCGGAAGAAGGATAGGCATCACCTCCTGCAGGACCCACAGCCCTAGCTGGCGAGCCTCCTGCCACAATTCCTGCAAGATCTGAATCAATTCCTCGATTCCATTTTCACCGGACATTCCATTCCAGGCCTGATCCGGCCGTAATACATTCCATAAATCAGACAGGAACAGGTGCTTTCCCTGAGCAGATACCAGCAACGGCTTGCCAGAAAAGTCCTGGATAAGATGCAGTGCCCGACGGGTATCATCATTATCAACAGGCACTTCATTCAACACACCATTCTCAACCTTGAAACAGGCTCCCTCCAGACCCCGCGTTTCCGTATGTTTGAGCAGCAGTATACGCTTCAAGTCAATCCTCCCCCGGGCACCTCCCCCGGATGGTCATTTTGCCGGTCCGTAATCCAACCTCTGACATCCAAAGCCCTCTATTACGGCACACCGCAACGAGAATCACAGCACGAAATTCGGTGACAGGGAGCATCGCTGGTTCATCTGGCGTTAATCCAGAGCCAGGGGGACAATGTTCCTCTTGTTGCCATCACGGTTCAGGTGATAGACCCCACTGATCTCCACCCCGCCCTGGCGCAGCAACAGGCAGGATTCCTCCGCATCCTCGGGCCTGATTTTGAGGGATAAGCCGCAACTGGAGGTTATCTCCCGGGGAGTAGGCATAATGACAAACTCGCGGTTTGCAGCCTTCATCAGCTTCTCCCCCTTAAGGGCACCTGAGGTGGAGGCAAACGTTACCACGCAATAATCATTCAACTTAATCAGATTTCCCATGTCACCCGGCTCAGTCAAGTTCAATCTCACCTACCACATAAAAGGTACCCTGGCTGCTGGCAATAACCTTGTCGCCGCAAACCACTTCCACGCTGGTGAATATGATCTTCGAGCCCGCCTTGTCCACCCGACCTCGGCCAACCATCTCCTGGCCAACGGGGGCAGTGTTTAAAAAACTAATATCGTAATTAACGGTAACACCTTTTTTCCCGGTAGTTCGCACCGCATTAGCCATAGCGGCGTCCGCCAGGGTCGATACAATTCCGCCATGGGTCAGGCCAAGAGGATTACCGTGTCTGGTCTCTGTTTGAACCGCCATCTCCGCCCAGCCAGGTCCCAGGGCTTTGGTGGTAATACCCGTCAGTTGATAGAAAGGTGCCTGGGCATTGGTCGCCACGATGATGTTAAAAAGTCTATCATCAATGCCTTCGTTTACGGTTTTCATAAACCAACAACCTCCCGTACTACAAGTGAATAACTACCAACGATTATAGGTTAAGCAGGATAATGGAGCAAGGATAAGCCCGGGTAAATACAGGTAAGGGGCTCTTCTAACGCGTATGTGGGGTTAAAAAGGGGACTTTTTTCTCAGAATCCATTGAGGCGATTAACGATGCACAGGAAATAGATCCGTTTGGACAGGTTTCTTCGGTATCGGCTGCATTCCCCCAGACCAGTGGAACAGGAGATCATGAGATTTCATGAAGGGGTCGTCAGGGTCTCAGGTCGAAAAGGTTATAATTGTGCAGCGTCGTCAGGTTATGTTAAACTTAATCCAAATTTCCCAGCAATCCCGCAGCAGCATTGTTCTCCAAGTTAACTAGATGTTACATCTCCTGGGAACTCATTGTTTGGTCTTCGGGGATATTGAACCCCCAGCGCGCAACATTTCTCCCGGAAAACAAGATCTTTGAGGGTACCGCGAAGATCATGCCTTTAAATTATCAGCAAATGTATGGGTTGATAAATACATAATCCATTTACATTTATGTTTTGCATAAACAAGGGGGGGTAGCAAGTGAAGGACAAAAGAATGACCTTAAAAGAAGCTGTCAGCAAGTACACCTGGGACGGATGTACTCTGAACATCGGCAGCATATGTGCGCGTGAACCAATGGCGGTTGCACATGAAATCATTCGCCAGGGCAGAAAAAACATAACCTTTATAACCGACACTACATCTGACCCGGCGGAATTATTGGTCGCGGCTGGTTGCTTCAATCGGATTGAGGCTGCTTATATCTGGATTGGGGTGGTCGGACAGGGTTATAATATCCGTCGCGCGGTGGAAGAGGGTATTCCCAATTATATCGAAATCGAGCCCTACTCCAACTACACTGCAGGACTCCGTTTGATGGCTGGAGCCATGGGAGTTCCCTTCCTTCCCACCAAGTCGCTTCTGGGCAGCGATATCATTACCTATAATTCAAAAATAAAAGTGATCGATGATCCATACGGGAGCGGACCAGTTGCATTGGTCCCAGCCGCCAATCCCGATACCACATTCATTCATGTTCAACGCTCTGACATGGCGGGCAACTGCCAGATATGGGGCATGCTGGGCAATGACGATTATGCGGCCCGGGCAGCGAAAAACGTGGTCATTACCTGTGAAGAGATTGTTCCCACCAGCGAGATACGTAAAATCCCGAATATGACCGTTATTCCGGAATACGTTGTATCAGCGGTGGTGGAACTGCCGTTTGGATGCCATCCCTTATCCGTAACCGGATGCTACTGGATGGATAATCCCTTCCGCCAGGAATTCATTAAGGCTTCCCGAACGAGAGACGGGATCACGGCCTGGTTGGACGAGTGGGTATATAAGGTGGATAACCATCAGCAGTACCTGGATAAGGTAGGAAGAGACCGTTTGGCCAAACTTCAGGAATTGGAACAGGACAACTGCATGATTCCCGAGATTATATGGAGAACGAGGGAGGGAATGTGATGAGGAAATACGCCGAGGATTATACAATTTCCGAAATGATGGCAGCCGTATGTTCTATGCAGATCAACAACGACGATGTGGCTTTTGTCGGCGTCGGAGTTCCACTGATGGCCGGTGCAGTGGCAGCAGCCACCCATGCGCCGGAGGTCATCATTGTCTATGA
>JBLNCH010000343.1:0-3189 GCA_050260485.1 Bacillota bacterium
CCTGTTCAAAGCTCCGCAAGTTTGAATCCTTTCTGCGCCGATATCATCAAAAGATCCGTGAAAACCAGCTGTCGGTGGACGAACTCCTGATGGGGGCCGAAGAGGAACTGACCAACCTGACTGCTCTGGAATATGATGACCGGGTGGACTCACCCGCACAACTGGCCAACCTGGGTTATGAAGAGGTGGAACGCCGGTACCTGCGTTTTAAAGAGATCAATGAGATCAACAAAGGGGTTCTGCCCCTGGATGGCCTTCCCACCGGGTTCGATTCCCTGAATAATGTTACCCTGGGGTACAAGCCCGGGGATCTGATCATCCTGGGTGCCCAGACCGGGCACGGTAAGACCGCCTTTGCCCTTCATACTGCCAAGGCGGTGACCATTGAGCATAAAGCGAACCTGCTGTACCTGAACACTGAGATGAGCCGGGTGCAGATCGCGCTTCGCTGGGGTTCGATCCTCTCCCAGGTGGAACATGAAAAAATCCGTTCCGGGGATCTAACCTCGGGGGAGTTTTCCAGGGTCTTGCAGGGATACTCACACCTCAGCAACAGCGGGTTCTATTCCTACCCCTGTCCTAACCTGACTCCGGACAAGATCATTTCCATCGCCCGCAAGTTCAAAGCACAGTATGATATCCAGATGATGATCCTGGACTATGTTGGCCGCATGGAGAAGCTGACCGCCAATTACGCGGAGTGGCAGATCCTGGAGCAAATCGTGAAGACCCAGAAGATGCTGGCCCAGAACCTGGGAATAGCGGTGATGTGTTTGGTACAGCTGAATGAGGACGGAACCCTGCAGGGGGCTCGCCGGATGAAGAATGAATGTGATCTGATGTTGAAGATGGTCCCGGTAAGCAATGAGGAGATTGAACAGAGTGAGAAGCTCAGAAAATTCCGCGATGTGAACTACCGTCTTATCGTTGACAAGAACCGCGATGGAAGGAGCGGAATTGATATCATGATCCATTTTGACAAGGCCCGGCAGACTCTCCGGGATGCAAGGCTGGTGTAATAGTGATTATAAACCTTAAGAATCAGGCCGATAAGTGGTATACGGAACTGGCGCGTATTATCAGCACCTTACAGGTCAAGGGGAGGTTGAGACCGGACGAGGCCCGTTGTCTACTGGACATAATTGACCTGGTGGTGGTACAAAAGAATCTTGAGCTTTTCCGGCTCCTGGAGGAGTATATCGAACGTGATGGAATCCCGGAGACGCATGAAATAGAGGAGATTGTTAAGGCTACACTTATTGGTACTAATCTTAAACAGCAGGAAAACATGGAACAGCTGACAGCGGTTATTGGGGAGCTCATTCGGGAAAGGAACCGGATTCTGGATCAGCAACAGGAGGATGACAATGGCTATATGGCTTGAAGAGAATCATACTGATGGTTACCGGGTTCACTGGAGGATAAGAGAGATCCTGTGGCGGGAGAAAACCCCTTACCAGGAGCTGCAGGTTGTGGATACGGTTGAATTCGGTAAGGCTCTGGTCCTCGATGGTGCATTGCAGACCACGGAGAGGGACGAGTTTGTCTACCACGAGATGATATCCCACGTGGCCTTGAACGCCCACCCTGAGCCTCGGCAGGTCTTAATCATCGGGGGAGGTGACGGCGGGACCCTGCGCGAGGTTCTGAGACACCCGGAGATTATGCGGGTCGATATGGTGGAAATCGATAGGCGGGTGGTTGAGGTCTGCAAAGAGTTCCTCCCCACCATTGCCAGTGCTTTCGAGGATCCGCGGGCCCATCTCTTTTTTGAGGATGGGATATCGTTTGTCAAGAACGCCCAGGAGCGTTACGATGTGATACTGGTCGATTCCTCTGATCCTATCGGCCCGGCGGTGGAACTGTACGGATCCGAGTTCTACCGGAATTGCCGGGCTATCCTGAAAGCCGAGGGGATGATGGTGGCTCATGCGGAATCACCAATCTTTTTTAAGCCTTATTTTAAAAAGGTATGGGGCAACATGAAGAGCACCTTCCCTATCAGCAACATCTACCTGGCTGTGGTGCCGACATATGTGAGCGGTTTTTGGGCGTTTGCCATCGGTGCGAAGAGTATTGATCCCCGTAACGGCAGAGGTGACAAAACCCGGCTCGATGGGTTAAAATATTACACTGAAGAAGTACACCGGGCTGCATTCACATTGCCGCCTTTTGTACGGAGTATACTTGATGAAGAATAACCCAGGTGGTGCGGAAGGACGGTTGGATGACCTGATGTAGGGGAATGGGTGGCCTTAACGGGGACCCAATGATGACCGGGTCGGAACAGTGGTAATCCCTCGTTCGATTCAGGTCATTTTTTATTATTCGGGGAGCTAGACAGTTCGAGATATGGCAGTGAGAGAATTTGTGCTTTGCACTTCCAGAAAGAGGTGAAGTTGTTGAAGAGGTTGATGATAGGAAATCAGGCTATTGCGCGGGGAGCATACGAGGCCGGGGCTACCGTGGCCACAGCCTACCCGGGTACTCCCAGCACCGAGATTGTAGACAGTTTCAGTACGTTTGCGGGGGTCTATGCGGAGTGGTCCCCCAATGAGAAAGTGGCACTGGAGGTCGGGTTCGGTGCTTCATTGGGAGGTGCCAGGACCCTGGTGGCCATGAAGCATGTGGGGGTTAATGTAGCCGCCGATCCACTGTATACCCTCTCTTATACCGGGGTGAACGGTGGACTGGTACTGGTTTCGGCTGATGACCCGGGGATGCATTCTTCCCAGAATGAGCAGGACAACCGCGGTTACGGGAAATTTGCCAAACTGCTGGTGATTGAACCCTCAGATAGCCAGGAGGCCTTAGATTTTACCCGGGAAGCTTTTGCACTGAGTGAAGAGTTTGATACACCGGTGATGCTCAGGGTTACTACCCGTCTGTGCCACTCGCAGAGCCTGGTGCAGGAAGGCGAAAAGCAGGACCGTCCCTTAAAGGAATACAAGAAGAATGAGGCCAAGTATGTGATGTTGCCGGGATTCGCAAGGCTCCGCCACGTGGAGGTGGAGAAGCGCATGGCGAGCCTCCGGGAGTACGTGGAGAAGAGCCCGTTGAACCGGATTGAGTGGGGTGACCGTACCAAAGGAATCATCACCAGCGGGGTCTCCTACCAGTATATCCGGGAGATTATGCCGGATGTATCAGTACTGAAACTGGGTACGGTAAATCCGCTTCCGGAACGGT
>JBLNCH010000344.1:0-9428 GCA_050260485.1 Bacillota bacterium
TACTCCCGGTTTGGGTACCACCACGGCTTTAGTCAGTTCGCCATATTTGTCATCGGGTACTCCTACTATTGCAACTTCCAGTATCTTGGGATTAGTATATAGCACGTCCTCTACCTCAACACTGAATATCTTCTCGCCGCCGCGGTTGATCATGTCTTTCAGTCGGTCTCTAATATAAACATACCCTTGTTCATCGATAGCAGCCACGTCTCCGGTATGCAGCCAACCGTCGGTAATTGCTTTGGCCGTAGCTTCGGGCATCTCCCAGTAACCTTTGGTCACATTGGGCGACTTAATCCACAGCTCACCCTCGACATTGGGAGGGCATTCTTCGCCGGTGTCCGGATCTACAGTTCTCACTTCTGATACCAGTGAGGGGAAACCAATAGTGGCCGCATTTACCGAGGAATCAGGTGTCAAAGTACCTGGTGAGGATACCTCTGTAAGTCCGTAGGTGTTATGCGTTATCATTCCCGGTATCCATTTTGTAAGCTGACGAATCGTTTCAGCAGAAATGGAAGCGCCGCCCATTGCACCACACCGGAAATGGCTCAGGTCATATTTATGGGCATCCGGGTGATTCATCATCATGATATAGACGGTCGGTACGGAAAGGGTGTGAGTACAGCGCTTCTCGGCAATTAGTCTCAGCATTTCCGCAGCATCCATCTTCGGCATAATAACTGACGACCCGCCTGCGTATATCAAAGTCATAAGCTGGGCAAACAAACCCGTAACATGGAAAAGTGGTACCGCGATGATACCTCGGTCTTCCGAGGTAACCTCGTAACTGTATTTATAAACCATGGCAGAGTGTATGCCATTAACATGACTTGACTGTGAACCTTTTGGATTTCCGGTTGTCCCTGAGGTGTATATAATCCAGGCTGTGTCTTCTTGATCCATGGGTATTTTACCAAACATATCTTCAGCCGCATTTTTATCAGCCAAAGCTGAAAACGGAATGGTACCAGGTATTGGTTTGTCTGACAATACCACATAATCTTTGCATTGAACCTGGTCCCTTATCGGGGCTACCACTGGTCCATAAGCCTCTTCTTCGGTAATCATCATGACAGCTCCGGAGTTTTCCATCTGGTATTTTATCTCGGCTGATTTCAATTTGTTATTCATTAGCACCACTATGGCCCCGGCTCTGATAATTCCGAACATGCTTTCAGCACATTCAAGACAGTTTTTAAACAGCAGACAGATGCGGTCGCCTTTTTTAATCCCGTAATCATTTACAAGAGAACTGGCAATGTTATTGACCTTGTTGTCCCACTCCCGGTAGGTGAGTTCCTGATCTTCAAAGATCAAGGCTACTTTATCCGGATACTTTTCAACCGTTCTTCTAAATAGTTCATCAAGCGTTTTAGCCCTGTCTTTGAAAACATATTTCTCTACACCGTGTACCTTTTCTCTGGTGAGCAGGCTGGTTATTTCCTTTGGCCATAATTTGGATCCATCAACGTACATATGCATCCTCCTCAATTGCATGCTTGAAACTCTAAATGCCATCTGCACTGAAAATCTATTGGCTTTCTGTTTATGGCAGATGACGATCGCGTTTAGTCATTGCGGTCTATTTTTCAGGGAAACACTTGCCGTTTATAAATGGATCATGTCCTGGCAAGATGCGTTTACGGCTGCCAGTCACTTTGAGAAGTCTCCAAGCGCTGTCATAAAAATCAGTCAGATTGACATGAATGCCAGGAGGATAAAATGCGTGATCCGGTTGCGGAATAACTTCAATCTTCTGCCCGAGGGCGTCAATAAATTCGGTCATGTCGGGATACAGATTCAGCTGCATATACAGCAGATCCCCGGACAGCGCATATTTGCCTTCACTGGTATTTACTATAGTAGCCTGTTGACCCATAGTATGACCGGGAACACACAAGACATTTACTCCGTCTGCAACCTCATAACCATCATCAGCCAGTATTAGATCATATTTCTCTAACTCAGCCAGTAATTCGGCCACATATACTCCCTTTTGCACAGGAATCGGATTTTTAGCATATTCCCACTCTTTTTTCTGCAGAATGAACCGGGCCTGAGGGAACATTGCAATATTGGCCGCGTGGTCGAAGTGGAAATGAGATATGATTACAGTGTCAATATCTTCCGGTTTGGCACCTACTGTGGCCAGACCTTTCCTCACTCCCTCGGGGCCGACTCCCTTAAGACTAAAACCATGGAAGTTAGGATCGTCTACACACCCGGTATCGACAAGTATTTTTCTCCCTCCCCCTTCAATATAGAAGGCAAGAATAGGAACCCAAAAACCCAAATCCGCTTGAAGATTGAAGGTCATTGTGGCTTTAGTTACAGCTATTAAACCCACTTCTATAGGATATATTTTGTATTCGGTCATTAACTTACACTCCTTCTCTTCTTTGCATTTCGCAAATAGTAGTGAAAAATTAACATCCCAATAAGCCATACAACTGCGCATTCACTTATTAAGTTTTTGGGGGATTTGAAATTGTGGTCTTTAGGGGCTAATTGTTGGTTTCCCATTTTAACTTTCCAGCGCATCACCCCTTTTATGCAACAGCACCAACCATATAATGGGTGGACTGCTTGAACAATTTTTCAATGAAACTATATCCACCCCCCTTTCTCACACCCAGCTTTTTGCATTCCTCCGGCGGTCCGCGTGATAAGATCTTTCAATTCGCATAAATTATGACCTGGGGCGCGCGGGAGGGAATTGCAATCGTCCCTGGCTCCATCCAGCCATAGTGTGAAACTTGACCTCACAAAACAACTATTTTATGAGAATCTAATGATTTATATTGCAAAGGCCGTGCCAAGTAATATAAACACATTTGTTTCTTATGAAACCGCCAATAATGCGTGGCTTCTCAATCTTTTTGATTTTTTGGTATTGGTATGTTTACACCCAATTTCCCAAAGTGTAAACCTTTTCTGTTTACACTTTGGGAAATTGGGTGTAAACTAGAGCAAGATTTGAGCGCAATTAAGGTAATTACTCAATTGTATATAGCATAAGTATCCAAAACGTAACCATGTTGGATTGATTTCCTTGGTATTCCAAGTTGTTGATTCGGTTCCAATTCTGCTGATAATTGGACCATGACTCGCGTTACCATTTTTTGCAGGAGATGATTTTATGACCAATGCACAACTGAAAAACATATGGCTGCGGCTTCATAGAGAACCTGAATACAGAAATACACTGCGACCGGAAATCAGGAGTTCGTGGGAACGCTGTTATGACCGGGGAATTGATCCCTATCTTCGAGAAAACCCCAATATATTAACAGAAAGTGAGATTGCCCGGGCGCAGCAGGCCAGCCACAGCCTTATAGAAATAAGTCAATCGGTTATGCATGACCTTTATGAGTCTGTGGCCGGAACAGGCTTTGTTGTGGCCTTAATGGACTCGAACCTTTGTATAATTGACCGCATTGGTGATGAGGAAGCATTGGAATGGGCGAATCGAGGCCATTTTGTAATCGGGTCTATGTGGTCGGAGGAGCTGATTGGAACTAACAGTACCTTAAGCACTTATCTGGCCAAACCCTTTTCAGTTTTTGCTTATGAACACTTTTGTCTCTTCTCTCATGTTTCCGCCTCTACATGTGCTCCGATTTTCGATAAGAACAAAATATGCGGAGCACTATGCACGGTTGCGCCATCAGATAGAGTAAGTAACCATACGCTGGGAATGGTAGACATTGCGGCCAAACACATCAAATCAAAAATTGATATGCAAAGACTGAACCTGTACCTAAGAATGGTAATGGAGTCGATGTCGGAAAGCGTTTTGGTATTGGATTCGAATGGAGATATCACCTATATAAATGATAAGTGTGCCCAACTGCTTCAGATACCCCCCGGATTAAGACTGGGATCAAACATCTCGAATTTTATGGTCAGCAATGAGGATAACATACATTTTATCAATAAGGTCACGCAAGGCAGAACGATAATCGATGAACCCTTTGTGCTTACTACCCCTGACAACAATCATCTTAATTGTGTTGTGACCTGCAATCCTTTGTCTCACCCGGATATTACCCCTGGTGACAATGTAGTAATTATCCGAGAGTGTCGACAGATATCCCGTCTGGTCAGAAACTGGATGGGGGATGGGGCGAAATTCACCTTCGACGGCATCATCGGAAAAGACCCTAAATTTATTCACGTTTTAAAAACTGCCCGGGCGGCTTCATCGTCCGACTCCAATGTCCTGCTGCTGGGTGAGAGCGGAACCGGAAAAGACCTTTTTGCCCAGTCCATCCACAACGCCAGTGGCAGAAGATTTCATCCTTATATAGCCATCAACTGTGCCGCTCTTCCTCGAGAGCTTATTGCCAGCGAACTTTTCGGCTATGATGAAGGAGCCTTTACCGGAGCCAGGAAAAAGGGAAACGTCGGAAAGTTCGAACTGGCTGACCAGGGAACCATCTTCCTTGATGAGATAGGCGATATGCCGCTGGACCTACAGGCATCCCTGCTGAGAGTTTTGGAAGACAAAAAGATTATGCGGATAGGCGGAACAAGAATGATACCGGTCGATGTCAGAATTATTGCCGCTACCAATAAAGACCTTGAATATGAAGTTAAACGTAACCGTTTTAGACGTGACCTATATTATCGTTTGGAAGTCATCAAAATAACTTTGCCGCCATTACGTGAAAGACAGGAAGATATTCTGCTGCTGGCGGAAAAGCTAATCGAAAAACACTGTATGCGTCTTAACAAACCACCTGTGAAAATGACTCCGGAGGTTCGAAGGGCTTTTATGGAATATGCGTGGCCGGGCAACGTTAGAGAATTGCAGAATGTTATTGAAAGGGTCCTCCTGTTATGTTCAGGCGATATTATCACCTATGACTTGGTAGCCGAATATCTCGGTGATAACGACATAAGTAACCAAGACTACCATATACCATCTGATGACATAATTCATTCGGAACCTGACACTAAGAAACAACTGCTCATGGATTATCTGCTCAAGTATAAATACAATAAAACTGAGGTTGCTAAGGCGATGGGTATTTCGCGAAGAACACTCTATAAATACCTTAAGGATTTTGACCTGTCGTAAGGCAAAGGTTTTAAGTCGAATCAGGTTCGGGAAACCACTTCCCTTCATCTCTGCCATTCCATGCGGGTAAGTTTAAGGTAATCATTGAATAGGTATGCTGCGGTTTTCTTGTTCCCCTGCGGGAGCATGTGGACTATATCGGAGAAATGCTGGCTTTCAACCTTCCAGGTGTAATCGCAGCAGATCACGTTGGGTGGCAGATGTTTTTTGATAAAAGCTGTCTTTTCCAAGTACAGTGACTGATCGACCAGTTTGTAGCGGGAGTAAAGGGCATAGTTGCGGGGGGGCAAAAACATTATCACCTTTGTATCGGGGTACTGTTTAAGCAAGGCGGCGATTTTTAAAAAAGCCTGCCACTGCTCATTACCCTGGCTGTAGTTGTAGTTTCCCAATTTAACCGGGAACCCATCCAGATGATCCCACTTCTTTTTGTCCCAACGGGTATACATGTGCTCACCAATCGTGATTTTCGCAGGCTGGTCTTTTTCAATCGCCGCAGGATCATGCAATTTTAATAGTGTCCGGTATGATCGTCCCTTGGCGTCGAACCAGGCCACGTTCAAGTCACAGATAACGTAATCCGGGCGAGACGGCATAACGAACTTGAGTATCTCATAGGTGTCGGTAAACGAGCACCCCGAAAGGCTTAAATCGTAGACATGAGTGTTTTTGTAGCCTTTTTGTTCGAGAAGGTTTGCAAAAAATGAAGGTATAGTGTCTTTATCAAATCTGGCTGCGCTGCTGTAAACCACCGAGTCCCCAACAAACAGCACGGTGCGGTCTCTATCCCTGCTGATCACCTGCTTTATCCTGCTTATTTCCTTGAGATCAACAAAATGCAGCCGTGCAACGGTTTTCGCTTCTGTTCGCAAAGGAAGGCCAAATACCAGGGTAATTAGTATGAGAAGGGATATTGTCTTTTTAATGGCGCATCCCCCTGACAGATGAATATCTTCCCTTTGTTTCGTCTCGACTCGCGGTTTTTCCTGCTGTATTTCTGTGATCTTATTAACCGTTGCGTGAGGATCAAGCCTGAAAAAGGTCCTGCAGCGGCCAAGGCTCCGGGATTTGACCGTTCCGGAGAGACAGTTCATTTCAGTAAGAAAATCAGCCCAATTGTCATGCCCTACAGTTTGGCATACCAAAGTCTATCCGACTGGGTTGAACACAATTTTAAAGCGAGCTTACCAGTTCTGAAATCCCCTTGTCTTTCAGCCGTTTCAACGGGCCGGTTACCGAAACCACCGTTATGATCACGGTACAAATAAATATCAGGATTATCTGGGTCAGGGGGAACCTCCAGATGATATGATAGGTGGAAAGCAGTTGGTTAACCAGAGCTTTCTGCAGCATGATCCCCAGGATGCACCCGGCAAGGCAGCCGGTCAGGCTGTATACGGCCGCTTCCGTCAATACCATTCTATCCAGCTGGGTGCCTGACATCCCGACGGCTCGCATAACTCCCAGATATCTGGTCTTGGAGGCGACGCTGGTATTCATGGTGTTGATGATATTCAAGATGCTGATCAATGCTATAACCGCAATAAAGCCGTACACGAACACCGCCATGGTGAAGAAGGTCTGGTCAATCTCGGCGTTCCGCTGGCGCTCGTCATGAAAGGTTATGTCTTCCCCCGCCAGTTCTTTTATGGCCTGAACGGCCTGCTCCTGATTGCGGCCCGCCAGTTGAATGTCCACGGCTTTATAGGCTGATTCGCCGGTCAGCTCAGTAAACAGCTTCTCGGTAGTAATAAATGTTGTTAATGTAGGCTTTTCGCTGCGGAAGGGCACGGTCCGCAGTATTCCCATGACCCGCAATTCCCTTCTTCCAGTGGGTGTATCAACATAAACCCGGTCCCCCAACCGCCAGTTCACGGTTTCGATCGAAATATTCTTGCGAATGTGGCGAACAACCACGATGACCCCGTTTTGATCATTGAGCTTATCCTGATCCAGGGTCCCTTCGATCAGGTCCGGCTTGGACCAGTGGAACTGATTCCTTTCGTAGGAGATGAGCCACGATTTTTCGGGCGGAATGAAAAAGCCGTTTTCTGCAACCTCAACGTCATTTACGATATTTTTATAGGTATCGGTCAACCTGTTAGCATCGAAGGTAGCATCGACGTAGGAAAACATCCGGCCGTAGACCCTTTTAACCCCTTCAATACCTGACAGCCTGGCATATATCTCGTCCCCCATGCCCTGTTCCGAGGAGAGGGAAATGTCCGGTGTATAGGGTTTGGTGGTTCTCAGGGAGGTATGCATGAAATCGACGAACACCTGAAAGCCCATAAACATGATGATGCTGACGGCGATTGAGCTGGCCATCAGGACAAAGGTTCTCTTTTTCATGACGGCATTGCCTATCCCCAAGGCAATCTCCACCTGAAGGATACGGGTAAGCAGTCTCCGTTTATACCGGGCCGGAATGGCTATATCACTGGCCCCAGTCACAGCATTCACCGGGGAAACCTGCGCCGCCTTCCGGGCCGGTAACAGCGAGGCCGCAAAAACCGTCAGGAAGCCGATGGCGATCCCCGCGCTAATACCCGGGATGCTGACTGTAAACAAGGGGATGTCCTGAAAGAGACTGCTGTTGTAGAACTTCAGCAAGGCAGAACAGAAAAAGGTCACCAGCATGCCGGCCAGAACCCCGATCGGTATGGCCTTCAAGGTTATTATAAGTCCTTCTCTTCTGACCAGCTTTTTGATCTGGCTCTGGGAAGCGCCGATACATCGCAGAAGCCCGAACTGGCGTACCCTCTCCATTACTGATATGTTGAAGGTGTTGTAGATCATGAGCACGCCAGCCATCAGCACCAGTACAAACAATACCGCCCCGGTGGCATATAATGAGACAGCATGCTTGCTTCGGCTTTGTCCGGTAACTGCCAGCAGCGGTTCATTGCGCTGAACCCGGTCATCGGCCAGATTTAAGGTTTCTTTTATCTCCTTCTCCGCGTTTAAGACCTTTACTCCATCTTTAAAGAGAACCGCGTAATACACCTCGGCATCCGGTCTAAGCTCAACCGCCCTGTCGACTGACAGGATTAATCCGGGTACCGCCTGGGCCTTCAGGTTGCTCAGGTCATTGTATATTCCGCTGACCGTGAATTCTCGTGGAACACCATCCACGGTAATCTTAACCGTATCGTTTACCTTCAGATTCAGCGGCCGGCTTTCAGCCGCCCACTGTTCCAGCATTACTTCATTATGGGCCGTCGGGTACCGGCCGGCTATGACCTTTACGTTGAGGTTGTCGGCGAAATTCTCGTCCAAGGCCCCCAACAGGCATTCGATCCCGTTTATGCTGCCTTTGCCAAGATTGACCCATCTTCCGGCCTCGGCTACATCGATACGGCTGCTGATAGCATCCATTTCTTTCGTTGATGCATTTTTAAGTACAAGGTGATAATTGCCCTGGTCATGGAGCACTTGAATCCTTTCAAACCGCAGGAACACATCCAGCATGGAAAAGATCCCGGTAATCAGGGCCACGGATATGGCGACGCTTACTATCACCAGCCGGGTCTGCTTTTGGTGCTGGGCCAGGTATTTGGGCACCAGTGACAGGTAGCTGTTCATCCATGCACCCCTCCCAGATCAGTTACCACGCCATCCTCCATGCTCAGCACCCGGTCGGCTACAGATGCGTAGGCGTGATTGTGGGTGATCATGATCACCGTCTGTTTGTACCGGGCGGACGACAGCTTCAGGATGTTGATAACATCCCGGCTGTTCCGGGTGTCCAGATTTCCGGTTGGTTCATCGGCCAGAATGATGGCCGGACTGGTGGCCAAAGCCCGTCCGATGGCCACCCGCTGCTGCTGTCCGCCGGAAAGCTGATTCGGCAGGTGATGCCTCCGCTCGGCCAATCCCAGAACCCCCAGCAGCTCGTAAATATACTCCCAGTCCGGTTTGCGGTAGTCCAAAAGAATCGGCAGGATGATGTTTTCCTCCACATTGAGCTCCGGAACCAGGTTGTAGGCCTGAAAAACAAAACCGATCTTCCGGCGGCGAAAAACGGATAATTCCTTCTCCTTCATGGTAAAGATGTCTTTTCGTTCCAGATACACCTTACCCGAAGTCGGGGTATCCAACCCTCCCAGCAGGTTCAGGAGGGTACTTTTGCCGGAGCCGGATGGCCCGATAACCGCCACAAACTCACCTTTGGCAACCGAGAACGACACATTTTTCAGGGCTTCAACCCGGGTCTCTCCCGCTCCGTATGTTTTGCACAGATTCTGGGCCGTCAATATGTCCAAGAGTAAAACACCTGCCTTATTTATTTTAAGGAAATGATAACCCGGGAAGCTTACTATGAGGTGAATCCAAGCTTACA
>JBLNCH010000345.1:0-3206 GCA_050260485.1 Bacillota bacterium
AAGGGGGAGGCGTATTTCGTGATTAGAGTCGTAATAATAGGGGACGGTTACGCCGCAGCCGACCTAGTTCGCATTCTTTCCGTTCATGAAGAGGTTCAGCTGGTGGCGATTACCAGCGTCGACAATGTAGGACTGAAGATATCCGAGGTTTATCCCAGCTTGACCGGGCTGGTTGATATCACTCTGCAGGCAACTGATCTGGGAGAGCTGAAGCCACAGGCTGATGCGGCATTTATGGCTCTGCCTCACGGACTTTCGGTGCCAATAGTGACGGAACTTGCTGAGAGCGGCATCAAATGCGTTGATCTTGGGGCGGACTTCCGTTTGAAGGATGTTCATACGTACAAAAAATATTATCACCTGGAACACGAGCGCCCTGATCTTCTTCAGGAGGCGGTCTACGGGCTCCCGGAAATCTACCGGGAGCAGATTAAGGGGGCCAGAATTATAGCCAATCCAGGGTGTTTTCCGACCGGGGCCATCCTGGGGCTGGCGCCACTGTTGAGAGCCGGGTTGATCTCTACCCGGGGAATTATAGTGGATTCCAAATCGGGGGTCTCGGGAGCGGGTCGCGGTCTGAGCAGGACCACCCATTTCTGTGAGGTGAACGAGGGTTTTAAGGCTTATGGGGTAGGAACTCACCGCCACGCCCCCGAGATCGAGCAGGAATTGAGCCTGGCAGCGGGTGAGAAGGTTTCCATAACCTTTACCCCGCACCTGGTGCCGATGAGTCGGGGCATCCTGACCACGGCCTATGCTGAGTTAAGCCCGGGAACAGTACCGGAGGATATACGGAAAGTCCTGGAGGATTCCTATCATGGAGAGAGGTTTGTCAAGGTGCTGCCAGCGGGGGTTTACCCTCAAACCAGATGGGTCTACGGCAGTAATTACGTTCACATCGGTGTCCATGTCAATCCAGATACTGGCCGGGTTATCGTAATTACCGCGATTGACAACCTGACCAAGGGAGCCGCCGGGCAGGCGGTACAAAACCTTAACCTGCTCTTCAATCTGGATGAGTCGCAGGCCCTTAAAAATCCGGGCATTTATCCGTAGAGAGGCATACGATATTCTATTCCTGATAACCCACACACAGCAAAGAGCTTCATACCAGGACCGAATTTATATAATTTACAATCTTAAGAGGGGGATTCATATCTTGAAGACAATTCAAAAAGGGGTAACATTTCCCCGGGGTTTTCTGGCCTCAGGGGTTGAGGCATACATAAAAAGGCAAGTTAGGGACCTGGCGGTGGTGTATTCGGAGTACCCCTGCCAGGCCGCCGGGGTCTTTACCACCAACAAGGTGCAGGCCTCCTGTGTAGCTTACAATCGACGGGTAATAGAAAATGGCCCGATTCGGGCCCTGGTGGTTAACAGCGGTAATGCCAATGCCTGCAACGGTACCCAGGGGGAAGAGGACACCCTGCAGATGGCCCGCCTGGTGGCCAGGGAGTTAAGTATCCCGCCCGGGGAAGTCCTGGTGGCCTCAACCGGGGTAATCGGGGTCAATTTACCTATGGAGAAGATATCAAAGGGCATTAAACTGGCCTGCGGCATGTTATCTACAGACGGGGGAGAGGACGCGGCCCAGGCAATTATGACTACTGATACCTTCCCCAAGTTGGCCGGGTTGGAGTTTGAAATCGGAGGCCGGATCATAAGGATCGGAGCAATGGCCAAGGGCTCGGGGATGATTCACCCCAATATGGCGACCATGCTGGCCTTTATTACTACGGATGCTGCCATAACCCGCGAGTGCCTCCAGCAGGCCCTGCGGGATTCAGCCGATATTTCATTTAACATGATCAGTGTTGACGGTGATACCTCTACCAATGACATGGCCGTGATCATGGCCAATGGTCAGGCTCATAATGATATAATTGATAACCCTGATTCCGAGAGCTACTCTCTGTTCAAACAGGCACTGGACCGGGTCAATATCACCCTGGCCAAGATGATTGCCCGGGACGGGGAAGGAGCTACCCGCTTGATTGAAGTGGAGGTGTCCGGTGCTAAGAGTGACAGAGATGCAAGGATTACAGCCCGGGCCATAGTATCGTCAAACCTTTTTAAAGCGGCTGTTTATGGACAGGATGCCAACTGGGGACGGATTATCTGTGCCGCCGGTTACTCCGGGGCGGATCTTAATCCTGACATGATAGATATCTGGCTGGGCCGGCAGCAGGTGGCCCGGAACGGGAGCGGATTGCCGTTTGATGAGGACCTGGCTCGGGAGGACCTGGCACAAGAGGTGGTTAAGGTTAAACTAGTACTTAAGCAGGGTGCCGGTCAGGCTACCGCCTGGGGATGCGACCTGACTTACGATTATGTCAAGATAAACGCCAGCTATCGGAGTTGATCCTGAATCTGCGATTATCCGGATTAACTGGCTGCAGCCCGTTCATCCTTCGATCTTAATAACATCGAAGGGATCGCTGCCAAAATAATACGACCGCGATTATGGGGGGAGGTCAATATGGTTTCAGTGTTTGAAAAGGCTCAGGTTATTGTCGAGGCCCTGCCGTACATAAAGGCGTTTTATGGGCGGACCGTAGTGGTCAAATACGGGGGTTCGGCGATGGGGAGCCCGGAACTGCAAAATGCGGTGATGCAGGACCTGGTGCTTATGAAATACGTGGGAATGAATCCGGTGGTAATCCACGGTGGGGGACCCGGGATCACTAATATGTTAAACCGTTTGGGGATCAAGACCAGGTTTGTTAAAGGACTGCGGGTGACCGATCAGGAGGTTATGGAAGTCGTAGAGATGGTCCTGGTGGGCAAGATCAATAAACAGATAGTGGCAGGTATCAACGAATGCGGCGGTAAAGCCATCGGTTTGTCCGGGAAAGACGGGGCGCTGATCCAGGCGGTGCCGATGAATGATACCGAAGAACTTGGGTATGTAGGAGAGGTTACCCAGATTAACCCCTGCGTCCTTAAGCCCTTGGTGGATGCCGGATACATTCCGGTGATAGCCCCGATCGGTATGGGGCAGGATGGTATGACCTATAACATAAACGCTGATCATGTGGCCAGCAAGATTGCAGTGGCTCTGGAAGCCGACAAGCTGATCCTCCTGACTGATGTCCCAGGGATTTTGACCGATCCCGGTGATCCCTCCACACTGATCTCCAGTATTAGAATATCAGAGATAGCTGACCTGATAGATGCCGGGATTATCAGCGGAGGAATGATCCCGA
>JBLNCH010000346.1:0-3524 GCA_050260485.1 Bacillota bacterium
AGGCACTTATTCCCTGCCATCACCCAGGTGCTCAT
The DNA here is from genome assembly GCA_050260485.1 of Bacillota bacterium. Lineage (GTDB taxonomy): Bacteria > Bacillota > Syntrophomonadia > Syntrophomonadales > DTU052 > DTU052. The sequence continues at coordinate 36 of JBLNCH010000346.1, forward strand.
CTTTTATCAAAGGAGAAATCATTGATTATAAGCCGGGAAGGAGCCTTACCATGGCCTTTCCAGTTCTGGAGGATTACTTGAACCCGGCTCAGACCATGCAGGGAGGAATTATCACAGCGGCTTTTGATAATGTCTTCGGACCATTCTGTTTTCTGGAATCGAAAACAGGCTCAACCGCCGCCATTGACATCAACACCACCTATCACCGGCCGATCCTGGCAGGGGATGTTTTGACCATTACGGTAAACCTGATCGCCAAGGGACGCACCTTCATTCATATGGCCGGAGAGGCTTACGACAGCCGGAATAAGCTGGTCGCAACCTGTAACACCAAATACATGGTTCTGGACCGTAACAGCAGTTCCCACCCGGCAGCCCAAATGGGTTGAACCATGCATACGGCTGCGGCGATGACAGAGATGGTCGGCAATCGTTGCTCTTGCCAGGATTAAATACTCAAGTAGGCGGATATAATCTAAGGTTGAAGTGTCAATGAAATGGTCACATTTGCTAGCCATCTTAATAATCGCCCTGGTTTACGGGTTGCTTAACTTCTACATCGGATGGCGCCTCTGGGGGGTATTGCAGCATCGGGTGCCATCTTCATTAGGTTGGGTTTACTGGGTCATCTTCTGGTTGATTGCCCTGTCATACATAATAGGAAGAATCGGTGTGGTTGTTCTGCCCTGCCGTTTCAACACCTTCCTTACTGTGTTGGGCTCCTACTGGTTGGCATGCATGTATTATCTGGTGATAATACTGCTGCTGATCGATCTGACCGGTATCCTGGATCACTGGATTGGTTTTCTTTCTGAGGCCGTAAAGAATCCCCGTTTGGTAGCGTTAGGGGTGACCCTGTTAACCGTGGGTATCCTGGTCTACGGTTCCTGGAACGCTCGCCACCCCAGAATTACGGAGTACAACCTGGAAATCCCTAAAAAGGCCGGGACATTGGAGGAACTGCGTATTGCGGCGGTATCAGACGTTCATCTGGGACCGATCGTCCATAATGGACGGCTTCGGTATATGGTGGATCTGGTTAACTCGCGGGATCCGGACCTGGTGCTGCTGCCTGGAGATATCATCGATGAGAATGTCAAGCCATTTCTGGAACAGAAAATGCCTGATACCCTGAAGCTGCTGCATCCTAAGTACGGTACGTACGCGGTTTTGGGGAACCATGAATACATGGGCGGGCATGTTGAGGAAACCATCCATCACCTGGAAGAGGCTGGAATCCAGGTCCTGCGTGACCGCTGGGTCCTGGTGGCTGACAGTTTCTACGTGGTCGGGCGGGACGAAACAATGGGCCGGTACACCGGCCGGAGTTCGCGCAGACCGCTTTCCGATATACTTGCCGGGATTGACCATACCAAACCCGTAATCATGATAGATCACCAACCAATAGAACTGGGTGAAGCGGAACGATGCGGGGTTGACCTGGAGGTTGCGGGGCATACCCACCTGGGACAGCTTTTCCCCAACCAGCTGATCACCAACCGGCTGTTTGAAAACGACTACGGCTACCTGAAAAAAGAAAGACTCCAGGTAATCGTATCCGCCGGCTACGGCACCTGGGGTCCCCCTATCCGAATCGGCAACACCCCGGAAATCGTACATATCAATGTTAGATTCACCGAATGAATCTACAACAAAAGTTCCGCAGTTGCAATGCCTCGACACAGTCTCATTCTTCTTTCCTTAGCCATTAGACGAGTTGAGAATACAAATCCTCACAAAAAATCCCGTACACTCGCAAGTGGTACGGGATTATTCATTAATTCTTATATTCTGTTTTCATGAGGGGCACTCTCCATTGACCTTTGGGAAAGCCCTTTAACGATGCTTTAGCTAAACTTTAATCGCAGCACTACTTAATCAACTCAAATATGGTGGCTGCGCCTTGCCCGCCGCCGATACACATGGTCACCATGCCATATCTGACCTGCCGCCTCTCCATCTCATACATTAGAGTGGCGGTCAGCTTGGCCCCGGTGGCGCCCATTGGGTGACCCAGGGCGATGGCACCGCCATTGACATTGACGATCTCACGGTTAAGTCCCAGCTCTCTAATACAGTAGAGGGACTGAGACGCAAAGGCCTCATTCAGCTCAATCAAGCCAATATCCTGAAGCTGTAAACCGGTTCGTTTCAAGACCTTGGGTACTGCAAATACCGGGCCAATACCCATCTCATCCGGCCCGCAACCCGCAACCGCAAAGCCTACGTACTTCAACCGGGGCTTAATTCCCAATTCCTTGGCTTTATCCGCCGACATAACCATGACAGCCGCAGCACCGTCAGTGGTCTGTGAGGAGTTGGCAGCGGTTACCGTGCCTCCGGGCACGAAAGCCGGGCGGAGCTTTGACATGGCCTCGATATTGGCATCATGCCTGATCCCCTCTTCATAGTCATAAAGAATCTCCTTGGTTACCGGCTTGCCATCAGGCCCCAGGGTCGTAATCTTCACCGGTACCGGTACGATTTCATCCTTGAATCTGCCGGACTTCTCCGCATCCGAGGCTCTCTTGTGGCTGATTACCGAGAACTCATCCTGCTGTTCCCGAGTCACGTTGTACCGCCGGGCCACGTTTTCCGCCGTCTGGCCCATGCTGGTATATACTTTTGAAACCTCGGGATCCAAAACCAGGTCCGGGTTGGGTCTGGTTATGCCACCCATGGCGATCATACTCATGTGCTCAACACCGCCGGCCAGCACGATGTCACAGCGGTTGGCAATAATGCCTTCCGCCGCAAAGGCAATGGCCTGTGATCCCGAAGAGCAGAATCGGTTGACGGTCACGGCCGGTACACTTTCCGGAATCCCTGCGTAGCGGGCGGTGATCCGGGAAGTGTTCATCCCGGCCGCCTGTTCCGGAGTAGCACATCCCCAGATCACGTCATCTATCATCTCGGGCTTGAAGTTGGGCCCGCATCTTCTTATTGCTTCTTCCATGCAGAGCTTTCCCAAGAACTCCGGCCGGGTGTCTCTTAAGGTTCCCCGCGGAGCCTTACCGCCTGCGGTGCGTACTGCTGAAACAATTACAGCTTCTCTCACTTATCTTACCTCCCTGATTTATAATCTCTGAAGCTTGAAGCCCTAATTGCGCATGGGCTTGCCGGTCTTCAGCATGTGGGCAATGCGCTCCTGAGTCTTTTGCTCGCCACACAGGCTGATAAAGGCTTCTCTTTCGAGGTCCAATAGGTATTGCTCGGTAATAGGTGCACCTTTAACGACTTCTCCGCCGGACATGACGTCAACCAGCTTGTTGCAGATATGCCAGTCATACTCGCTGATCACTCCGGAGAGCTTCATGCCCAGGGTCCCGACCTTGATGAGGGCGGTGTGCGTCTTGCCGGGGCACGGGAAAGGTCCGCTGACCGGGGCATTGTATAAGGCGTCAACCATCTGCAGTACCCTCTTTTTGGCGTCGGCAATCAGGAAATCGGGATTGAAAGTAATACCATCGGTAGGTTTGAGATAGCCCA
>JBLNCH010000347.1:0-3428 GCA_050260485.1 Bacillota bacterium
CCTGGATGCCTTCCTGGCTTTGGAGGAACAGCGGCGGCAGAAGCTTGTGCAGGTAGAACAGTTGAAAAACCGGCGCAATACTGTGTCTGAGGAAATAGGCCGGATGAAAAAAGAAGGCCGGGACGCCGGGGATATGGTCCTGGAGATGCGGCAGGTGTCGCAGAAGATCAAGGAAATGGACGACGAACTGAAGCAGATTGAAGACCGGCTTTCTTATACCCTGCTCACTATCCCCAATATTCCGCACGAATCTGTGCCTGTAGGCGCCAGTGAAGAAGACAACCTTGAGGTAAGGAAATGGGGGGAACCCGGGAAGTTCGATTTTGCACCACAGGCCCACTGGGATATCGGGGAAAACCTCGGGATCCTGGATTTTGAGCGGGCGGCCAAGGTAACCGGCGCGCGGTTTACCTTCTACAAGGGACTGGGGGCCCGCCTGGAACGGGCGGTCATTAACTTTATGCTGGATTTACATACCGCCGAGCACGGGTATACCGAGATTTTTCCGCCGTTTATGGTGAACCGGGACAGTATGACCGGGACCGGGCAGCTGCCCAAGTTTGAGGAGGAAGCTTTCCGGGTGGATAATGTGGACTATTTCCTGATCCCCACGGCGGAAGTGCCGGTGACCAACCTTTACCGGGGTGAAATACTGGAAGGCGAAAAACTTCCTATCTATCATGTTGCGTACAGTGCCTGTTTCCGCGCTGAGGCCGGCGCCCACGGGCGGGACACGAGGGGACTGATCAGGCAGCACCAGTTCAACAAGGTGGAACTGGTTAAGTTTACCACGCCGGAAAGTTCGTATGATGAACTGGAGAAGCTTACCGCCAATGCCGAGAAGGTCCTGCAGAAGCTGGAACTGCCTTACCGCGTGGTCTGCCTGTGCACCGGCGACCTGGGCTTCAGTTCGGCCAAGACATATGATATTGAAGTCTGGCTGCCCAGCTATGGTGTTTACCGGGAAATCTCCTCCTGCAGCAACTTCGAGGACTACCAGGCCAGGCGGGCCAATATCCGCTTCCGGCGCGGTCCCAAGGCCAAACCGGAATTTGTCCATACCCTCAACGGTTCGGGACTGGCCGTAGGCCGGACGGTAGCCGCTATCCTGGAGAATTACCAGCAGGAAGACGGCAGCGTGCTTATACCCAAGGTGTTACAGCCATATATGGGTGTGGAGAAAATCAGTAAATAAAAGGAGCTAGGACCTAGGTGCTAGGTGCTAGTAAAAATAGATTTGAGGGGAGATATTTGACTAAAGTAGAATCATATGAGGACTTGGTTGTATGGCAAAAAGCACATGAACTAGTCTTAAAGACATATGAAGTTACAAAAAGTTTTCCCGCCAAAGAACAATTTGGCTTAGTACTACAGCTTCGGAGAAGTCTGGTTTCTGTCCCTGCCAATATAGTGGAAGGTTTTAACAGATATCATTTAAAAGAATATTTACAGTTCTTGAATATAGCTAAGGGCTCACTTGGTGAGGGAGAATACTATATTAGACTGGCAAAAGACTTAGGATATATATCTGAAGAAGAGTTTCAAAGCATATACAAACACTGTAATGAAGTAGGAAGAATGCTTTCCGGATTACTAAAATCACTCAAGAAATGTAACTGCGAATAAAACAGTTATTTAATTTTAAGTGATGCTCCCCAGTCAGGGATGACTTAACCCGAAAACTAGGACCTAGGACCTAGCACCTAGGACCTAGATACAGCGGCTATAATTGCCAGTGCTTAAGTACATACTTCTGTGTCAATGTTCTATGAAAATGTCACCTAAAAAGGGGTAGTTTTATTCTGACAAAATGTCACCCCCAATCAGTCAAAACTAGAAACATAATGGTCGGCTGCCCTTGACAATGCAGGCTGTGATTTGACCCAGCGAGGGGCGACGGCGAGAAGCATAAGAAACATACCGTAAGCCCCTCGCTTAGTAATTATAGCCTGCATGTCAAGGGTTAAAACGAGCAGCCGCCCAAGTAGCTCAGGGTTCAAGCTCAAAGCATGGCTAAAACCTATCGCCAGGCAAGCGTAGAGCTGTAGAGTGCCTCAATGATTTCCCGGTCTGATTCTTCGTACATGGTGACAGGGAATTTAACAGAATTAGTTCTCCAGGGGTGATTACCTGCTGGAACAACAGGCTTACGAGGCTGTTTTGGCAGTTTGGGAGCGACTGTTTTAAGTGGTAATGCATCCAAGGGTTCGACATCGTAAATTGAGCCGCTGTACTGAACTTTTAAGCCAAACCTGGAACTCTTTAAAACGATAACCTTAGATTTTGGAATTACCGGCATAACTTTGCCATTGCGAACAACCCTGTAATAAGTGCCTTCAAAAGAAAAAGTTGAGCCATTATCGACTTGCCGTGTATCTTTGAGGCACAAAACATAGTCAGGGTTAATGTTGTTATCCAGTTGACGGAAAGCAGGCTGAGGGTCCCTGGGCTCAACAGCAAACTTCTCATTGTATTTGCTGATAAATGTAGTCAAGAAGGCATTAGCTTCCTCCAAGGTAGATATACCGGCAATATTCAATTCGACAGGGAGTCTGCTTTGGAGGGTTTCCCACAACCGTTCAATACGGCCCTTTGCCGGGGCAGATTTAGCCCAAATAAGGTTAATACCTAACTCAGCCATAGCCCGGCCGAATTGAGTAGTTTTAACCTTCTTGCCGCTTAATTCCTCTTCCAGTGATAACTTATCAGCTTTGGGAGAACGGAAGATGGTATGGCGATCCGCATAAACGGCCAGCGGCACGCCGTTATTAGAGATGACAGTTTTCATAAGCTGGAAATAGCCCTCAAGGCACTCATTAGGCGTGAAAAACAGAGCTAATATCTCACCCGTGGCATCATCAACAGCCCCATGGAGTGAACATTCCTCATTGTTAAAAAACCAGGCATGAGGGCTGGCATCGATGAGCACCAGCATACCTCTTTGAGGCTTTCTTTTCCTACGTTTATGATGTTTCACTTTAGAGTGTTTCTTGGGGCTTGTCAGCCCATTTGACACAAGTATCCTATAGACTGAAGGCTTGCTAAGGCTAATCGATTCAAATTCCTCAAGAAGTTCCTGAAAGTGCGAGAAATTAGCTTTGGAATATTTCTCCGATTTTTTAAGATTCACAACCAAATTCTTTACCTTATCAGTTAAAGCATGCGAAGGTTTTCGACCCCTGTTTTTGTGGATTACGAACGCCTCGCCATATTCCTTGACCCCCTTTTTAATGCGTTTTACCTGGCGTTCGCTTAGGCTTAAAATCTCTGCTGCTTCACTGATGGTCATTTTCCCGTCGATTAGAGAACGGGCAACATAAAGTTTGTTTCGATCATCCTGTGTCATTGATAATATCATCCTTTCATTTTAACCAAAGTGACATTTTCTCAGAAAGATTTCAAGGTGACATTATCACAGAATAAACACA
>JBLNCH010000348.1:0-2938 GCA_050260485.1 Bacillota bacterium
GGAGTCATTGTGCGTACCGGTGATATATTTGGATTCCCAACCTATATCAGGGTAACTATAGGTAAACCCGAGGAAAACCAGAGGTTTATCACCGCCCTGCAGAAGGTTCTGCAAGTATAGATGGCAAGGCAGACCTCCCTATTCAGAGGATCATATACTGATCCTCAAATCGGTAAAGGTCTTGCCACGGCGTTGAGTTCGATACTGGGTGGTTGTCAGAGCCGGGTTGTTGTTCTATGTATTGGCACGGATGCCAATATTGCTGATTCCCTGGGTCCGCTGGTCGGTACCTTGCTGGTTGAGGCCGGAAGCCTTATACCGGTGTACGGAACCCTGGATCAACCCATTCATGCCCGCAATCTCAGGAACAGGATTGAGATGATACAGAAAGACCATCCCGGTTTTTTGGAACTGGCCATCGACGCCTCAGCCGGAAAAAAAGAGGAGATCGGGACCATTGAAATAAAGAACTGCGGGGTATACCCAGGCAAGGCCCTGCGAAAAAGACTGCCCCTGGTAGGCCATATATCCATCCTCGGGAAAGTGGAGGCGGTCCAGGGTCTGCGGTCAACCGGGCATCTAAGCGAGGGCCGGCTGGGCATGGTTTACCGGATGGCCCGGATCATTGCCCAGGCCATACTCCAGTGGGAAAGGTCTGCAATTTAGTATGGTGTCCCCGAAAAAGGGGAAAGGTCTGTAATTTAGTATGGTGTCCCCAAAATAGAGTTGCCCTGCTTCCTTTTCTTATATCCACTTTTTCCGGCGGAAGGTGGCCAGCATGGTAACTATCAGGGTAAGGCAACCGAGTGCGAGGTACCAAAAGTAGTAAGGATTATTTTGCCCGGGAATATGGACATTCATGCCGTACAGACCGGTGATAAAGGTCAGGGGCATCATAATGGTGGAGATTACCGTCAGCACCATCAGTATCTCGTTAGTCCTGCTGGATACTACAGAGTAGTAGGTGTTGATAGAACCGTTAACCAGGTCCCGGTACGCATCAGAGGTGTCAATTATGCGATCCAGGTGGTCCACCAGATCATAATAATAGGGTCGATTTTCGTCGCTGACCGAGAATGAGTGCCGGTTGTTGACATTGGCCAGTATCCGTCGCTGTGGGATTACGACTTTACGCAGCAGTATTATCGAGCGTTTAAGAGCCATGACCTCTTCCGTAATCTCCTGTGCCGGGTGTACATACATCTCGTCTTCCAGTTCATCAATCCGCTCACCCAGCCGCTCAACGATGGGGAAATAATCATCTACCAGCTTATCAACAATATTGTAGAGCAGGTAATCGGGTCCCCGGTTCATCATTTCCGGATTATTAAGGCATATCCGGGCGATTTCACCAACCGCGTAAAGGGCGGTGGGGTGTATGGTCACCACGTAGTTTTGGCCCAGAAAGACATCCAGCTCAATGCTGGTTATCTCATCATCCTCGGCCTCCTCGTTATACTTCATGGCATGAAAGACGAAGAAGCTGTAATCCTCATAGTGATCTACCTTCGCCCGTGGACTCTCCTGGAGACAATCCTCCAGGGCCAGGGGGTGGAAATCAAAAACCTTACCGATGTAGGTCAACTCTTGAACCGAACAGTCATAAAGGTCAATCCACAACAGGTTTTTTTTATCGGCGAGCAGAAGATCTAAAGAGGACAGATCAACATCGTGATACATTAAGTCTTCGGAGTGTTTATAGAAATAGGTCTTGATCATCTTAACCCTCCTTTCGCGGGAGGGTAGACCTCAGGTGAGACGAGTTTACCCCCCCAAATCAGTATGGTTTTTATGGAGATTTAACACATGCCATCGATCTGGCCAGGGGTCCACTCAAACCACCATCCTTCCACGATTGTTTCCACCTTACGGTCCATATTTTACTATACGCGCCATGGCTGATAATAGTCAATGATAATTGATTGGGAAACAATAAATACAATTGCTTCAATGATGAGCCGGATATACCGGATAATAAGTGGGAATATTTACCTTATAGTATAATAATATTAGTCAAAGATGCGGCTGCCGCGGGTGAGGGGTGTCGGCTCACGGCGAAAATCGCATAAGGGTATTACACCAAAATCGACTCTCCTGGAGGAGGGATAAGATGAAGCGTGTCATCCTGGTTGCCATTCTGGTGTTAGGGCTGGCTGCCATCCTGGGATTCAATTGGGGACTTCCGGGACTGCGGATGCCCGAGCCCTCGATCCTTTATGATATCAATGGGCAGGAGATTAAAAGCTTAAACCCCCAGAATCAAAACCAGGTAAGCTTAGATGAGATATCGGACTATGTAGAAAAGGCGTTTATCGCTACTGAGGACCGCAACTTCTACAGTCATTTTGGCATCGATCCCCGGGCCTTGGTCAGGGCTACATGGGTAAACATCAAGAACCGCCGGGTGGTTGAGGGTGGGAGCACCATCACCCAGCAAACCGCCAAAAACCTTTATTTAAGCCATGAAAGAACCCTGATCCGCAAGATTAAAGAACTGTTTTATACCCTGGCCCTGGAGAGGCGTTATTCCAAGGATGAGATCCTTACCATGTATCTTAATTCCATCTATTTTGGTCAGGGGGCCTCAGGTGTAGAGGCGGCTGCCCGTACCTACTTTGGCAAACCGGCCAGCGAGCTGAGCCTGGCCGAAAGTGCGATACTTGCAGCCATTCCGCGACGGCCAAGTTATTATGACCCTTACCGCCACCCGGATCACGCCAAGAGCAGGCAGCGGGTGGTGCTCAACCAGATGGTTGAACTCGGGTTCATTACAGAGGGAGAGATGGAAGCAGCGTTAGCTGAAGAACTTAAATATCGTAAAACTGGGGCGTTACGCGGAGACGCCCCCTATTTTTCACAGATGGTGGCTGACTACCTGGCGGAAAGATACGGGGAAGCCATGGCCTACGGCGGGGGACTGCGGGTCTTTTCCACCCTG
>JBLNCH010000349.1:0-2552 GCA_050260485.1 Bacillota bacterium
TGGCTGAATACCATGAACACCGTTCATGGTATTCAAAGCCAGGTTCTAATATCTTTTATCTCTAGCTCAAATAGTCGCTGCCATGACCAGAGGAATTTTACACAAAATATTGGACTTGATCAGGGAGAGGGGTTATTGAGAAAAAAGGACCGCTATTCAATAGGTGAGCTGATGAGAAGTAAAGCAGTCCATACATTTGCTCCTACAGAACTAACCGCCAAAGAAATGCAATTCACCGAAGCCCGCTACCGTGCCATTATCGATAATCAGACTGAACTGGTAATCACATTTACTCCCGACTATCGAATAAGTTTTGTAAACAACGCGATGTGCAAGTACTTCTGTGCGTCCAGGGAAGAAATGCTCGGGCAGAACCTGTTGTACTCCGTGGTAAAAGAAGATGTAGAAACTGTAATTTCGGCGATCAGGGATTCGTTACGCGGTAACCAGAGCGGGGTAATCGTCAGGGTTATAAACGCCAAAGGCGAAGTATGCTGGACCGAATGGAATTGCAAGGCAATCCTGGATGGTCAGCAGGTGCTTGAATACCATGTGGTAGGACGCGATATAACCGAGCGAAAAAAGTTGGAGGATGCCCTGATTAAGAGCGAAGCCAACTTCCGTAAGTTGGCGGAGGCATCACCTGCTGGTATATATATCTACCGGGATGGCGTCATATGCTATGCCAACTCGGCGCTGTTGAAACTGACCGGATACAGCTACGATGAGATTGTATGTTGCGATCCTTTCGAAAAGCTTGCCCACCCCGATTATACCGAGATGATTCGCTGGAACTGCAACGCCATGCTTCAGGGAGAAAAAGTTCCCCCGTACAAAGTCAGACTGATAGGAAAAGAAGGGCAAGATATCTGGGGATATCTTTCTGCTGAAATCATTGATTATGAGGGTCACACCGCTATTGTGGGTGTAATCATGGATGTAACTGACAGCCTGAAGTTCGAGAAAGAGATTCTGAAAGCCAGTAAGCTTGAATCTCTGGGCATTCTGGTGGGAGGGATTGCTCACGACCTTAATAACATTTTGACCGTTATTGCCGGTAACACGGCTATCGCCAAAGCACGATACAATAACGGTGAGGATGTACTGGATCTTCTGGAAGAGATTGAGATAGCAACCGGTCATGCCCATACCTTGACCCAACAGTTGTTAACCTTTTCCAAGGGGGGAGTGCCGGTTAAGGAGACAGCTTCAATAGCAGAAATAATCAGGGAATCCGCATTGTTCGTCTTAAGGGGTTCCAACGTGAGATGCGAATTCGATATTCCGGAAGATCTGTGGCCAGTAGACGTCGACGTAGGACAGGTTAACCAGGTGATTAGCAATCTGGTAATCAATGCGGACCAGGCTATGCCTGAGGGCGGGATTTTAAAAGTATCAGCCCGGAATATTGAGGATCAGCCGGGATCCCGGCGTCAGGTGTGTATATTCATTGAGGACCAGGGAGTGGGGATACCGGAAGAGAACCTGTCGAAAGTATTTGAGCCTTACTTCACTACCAAACCTACAGGTCACGGCCTGGGATTGGCGACCTCGTACTCGGTTGTTAAGAGACATGGCGGGGATATTCAGGTTGAATCCTGCTTGGGAACCGGAACCAGATTTGCTGTATATCTTCCCGCTTCATTGTGCCAACAGGCGGCAGAACACAAATTGGATAAGATTCCAGTTGCCGGTCAAGGGAGAATACTGATAATGGATGACGAGGAATCCGTCAGATTAACACTGGGAAGAATGCTGAACTATCTCGGCTATACCGTAGAATATGCGGTTGACGGGGTAGAGGCTCTCGAATGCTATGTGCGTGCATTAGTCAGCAAAGAGCCTTTTGATGCCGTAATCATGGATCTTACTGTTCCGGGCCAAATGGGCGGCAAACAGGCAATTGAACGCCTGCTGGCCATTGACCCCGATGCGAAGGTGATTGTCTCAAGCGGTTATTCAAATGATCCAGTGATTGAGGATCATACCTCACGAGGTTTTTGTGGGGTTATTACCAAGCCTTGTAATCTGGTGAGACTAAGCCAGGTGTTGGCTGAGGTTTTGGGAGGATGATTTGTCAAGACTCTTATGTCGGGAGCCTGTAGTGTTTAACTGTCAGCATTAAATCCTTTATTCAAAATCCACGTAGAGGACTTCTACATCTATAATAGAGGGTTAATGGGCAGCCGGGCGATAACCCGGCTGTTTTGATTGCAATTAACATATTGGGGCAATTATATCCGGTGTAAGCCCGCGGTCAAAGGTTTAGGTTTAGAGCCAACAGATGCTCCGATGCGGGCTGGGACGAGAAAGGAATGTGGATTTGGCAAGGTTCGTTCTGCAAGAGCCTGTGGTTTATATATAATCAGGGACGGAACACCCGACCCTACGCCTGCGGGAATTATGTAAAACCCTTAGAATGCGGGTTATGAACCTGGCCTCTAAAGGAAGTCAAGGAGTGGATTCACAATTAGAGGAATTCTCCCAGCCATGCCGAAGCAGGCTAATAGGCTGCCTTTTACTCTATCGATACTCCAGAAAAGCAGTCGGTT
>JBLNCH010000350.1:0-3023 GCA_050260485.1 Bacillota bacterium
CCGCTGTTCAAGATAATCGACAACTTGGTTCCTCTGAGGATGGTGGTAACCATCAAGTCGTCAAAACTGGATGAACCACTGGCGGTGGGAGACAGTGTGCAGGTAATGTACCAGGACCAGATTCTGGGGGAAGCGGAATGCGAATCAGTCTGGTCCGGCAAGGACCGGCAGACAGCCATCTTGAGCTTGGACAGCTTTAACGAAGCTCTGCTTGAGCAGAGAAAAATCGAGGTGGATTGCATAACCCACATCTACCGGGGTTTGATAATCCCGGAAAAAGCCCTGGTTAAAAACCGGGCCGGGGATGCGGTTTACATAGTCGACAAAGGTAAGGTTCAATTATGTGCTCTCAAGGTGCTGACAGTCCGTGATGGCAAAGCGGTCGTTGAAGGACTCCAGCCGGGCGATACTATTGTAACCACACCGGGTTTGGTATCGGATGGCATGGTGTACCGGTGACACCGCAGGAGGAAAGAAGAGAATGACATTTAACATGACGGAATTTGCAGGGAATGTGCAGATGGTTCGAGAAAAGGTCAGAAAAGCCGCCCTCAAGGCGGGAACTGACCCTAAGACTATACACCTGGTAGCGGTCAGCAAAACGGTTGGGCCGGAGGAGATCGGTATAGCCTGCCGGCATGGACTGTCCGATTTCGGAGAAAACCGGGTTCGGGACCTTCTTCTGAAGCAGGGTGAGCATCCCCAGGTCCGGTGGCACATGATAGGACACCTTCAGACCAATAAGGTTAAAGACCTTATTGGAAAGGCATTTCTTATCCATTCACTGGACAGATGGGCACTGGCAGAGTATATTGAGAGAAGAGCTGAAATGGAAGGAATTATGGTCCCAACGCTGCTGCAGGTTAATGTCTCGGGGGAAAAGTCCAAAGGTGGTGTGGCACCATCCGAAGTACGGGATTTTCTGCTCGCGTGCGGTCAGTTTAAGCACCTGCAGGTGAAGGGGCTGATGACGATGGCTCCAGAGGTGGATGATCAAGAGGAAACCAGACCGGTATTCAAGGAATTGCGCAAAATATTCGATGTAGTTAAGAGACAGGATTATCCTCAGGTGGAAATGCGTTACCTTTCCATGGGAATGACCCAGGATTTTGAAGTGGCCATCGAAGAAGGGGCGAATATGGTTCGGGTTGGCCGGGCATTGTTTGGTCCCAGATTGTAAGGAGGTTTGAGAGATTGAGTTTTGTTGATAAGGTTTGGCGCTGGTTAGGAGTTGTAGAGGTTGAGGAGGAAGAGTCACCCAATCTGCCGATTGTGGATAATCGAGACCTGAACCGTAAGGCAAATCTGGTTAGCCTTCAAGGAGCTAAAACCGTAAGAGTGGTGGTTAGTGAACCTACCACATTCGAAGAAGCCCAGGATCTGGCCGACAGTCTTAAAAACCGTCGGCAGGTCGTACTCAACCTGAATGGTACTGAAACTGATATCGCCCGTCGCATTATCGATTTTCTCAGCGGGACAACCTATGCCCTGGACGGCCAGACGCAGAAACTCGGGGAAAACATTTTTCTCTTTGCCCCCAGTAATGTTGAAATTTCCAGGGAACCCAGAATGCTTCTTCGGAGTTCCTTTACATATTCACGAGGTAATACTTTGGGGAGAGAAGAGTAATGGACACCGGTTTCACCCTGGGTGTTATTGGATGCGGTCAAATGGCCCGGGCTCTGTTGGGTGGCTTTACTGAATGCCGGGAATTGCTGACCTCAATCAGCCTGTTCGATATCGATTCAACCAAAGCCGAAGCCCTGGCCGGGGTATACGGGGCCGACGTAGCCGATTCAGGATACAACCTGGCACAGGGTGTGGACGTGGTGGTACTGGCGGTTAAACCACCCCAGGTTAAAGCTGTATTAAAAGAGATTGCTCCTGCGCTTGATGCCGATAAAGTTCTAGTATCTTTGGCCGCCGGGGTTACCCTGGATTCCATACGCCAAGATATCGACCCGAATATCCCGGTAGCCAGAGTCATGCCTAATGTGTCCTGCCTTATCGGACAGGGGGTTATGGGCCTCTCGTTCAGCAGTTCGGTTGCAGATGATAAACGGGAACTCATCTTGAGGCTCTTCTCGACCACGGGTTTGGTCGAGATAGTACCCGAAGAATACATGGACGCGGTAACTGCAGTTTCCGGCAGTGGGCCGGCTTTTGTCTTTCTCGTGGCCGAGGCTCTGACCGATGCGGCGGTTGATGTCGGCCTGCCCCGGGACCTCGCCCGGCGTCTGGTCAATCAGACCCTGATTGGTTCTGCGATCATGATGCGGGAAAGCGGTGAGCACCCGGCTGTTTTGCGGGAAAGGGTTACCTCACCAGGAGGGACAACCATCGCCGGGTTAAGAGCCCTGGAACGCGGCGGAATTAGGGCGGCCTTTTTCGATGCTGTCAGGGAGGCTTACCAGAGGGCGGCAGGAAGATAACTGTCTATAGGGGGATGACGCGACAAAATGCTTCTTTATGATATTGTGAGCCTGGCCTTTGATGTTATGATGTGGCTGGTGGTTATCAGGTGTATCCTGTCTTTTATCAAGCACAATCCCTATCAGCCGATTATTCGTTTCATATATGACATAACCGAGCCTATCATGGCACCGTTTCGTCGGTTGTTGCCGCCCGCCGGGGCAATTGATTTCTCCCCTATAATTGTATGGATGGTTCTGATGCTGCTGCGAAATCTGGTCCTCGGCATTTTGAGAGCAATTTTATAAAGCCTGCCGGTCAATGGGCGGTCTTTGCTTTCCCGGGACTGCGAAATCGAAGAATAAGGCGTCAAATAAACCACGTCTTACCGCTGTACCAGCTTAATAGTTTTAATTTTCAATAATCAGGAGATAAGGCTTATGCGCGCAAACTGTGAAACTGAATTACTCGCACCTGCCGGCAGATGGTCAGTGCTGAAGGAAGTCATCAAGGCCGGAGCAGATGCAGTTTACTTGGGAGGTAAAAGGTTTAACATGCGCCTTTTGCGTCCTGATTTTAATTTTTCCGACCAGGAAATACGCGACGCGGCA
>JBLNCH010000351.1:0-2671 GCA_050260485.1 Bacillota bacterium
CCCCCCCCCCCCCGGCGGCGCGTCTCCGGGACATCGGGAGGTCTCTTTGACCTCGAAGGTATTGAGCAGGAGATAACGGCCCTGGAGAAGAAGACCGTTGCCCCTGCTTTTTGGGACGATAACCGCGAAGCTCAAAAGGTCCTGCGGCGTATAAGCGAGCTGAAGGAGACTCTGGATACTCATCACCGCCTGCTGACCGAGGTCACCGATTTAAAGAACCTGCTGGAACTGGCGGCAGGAGAGGACGAGGCCGAACTTTACGAAGAGGCGGCCCTGGAACTGGCTCGCCTTAAGCAGGATTTTGAGGAATTTGAGTTGAATATCCTGTTCGCCGGAGAGTATGACCGCAACAATGCCATAGTATCCCTGCACGCGGGCGCGGGTGGAACCGATGCCCAGGACTGGGCGGAGATGCTGTTGCGCATGTACAGCCGGTGGGCTGAAGACAACATGGATGGTTTTGAGCTGTGGGATGTGATTCCCGGGGATGAGGCGGGGATCAAGAGTGCTACCTTTTATGTGAAGGGACGGTTTGCTTACGGGAAATTGAAGGGCGAGCGAGGGGTGCACCGCCTGGTAAGGGTATCACCTTTTGATTCTTCCGGCCGCCGCCATACCAGTTTTGCCCAGGTGGTAGTCATGCCCGATCTGCCTGATGAGGTTGAGGTCAACCTTAACCCGGAGGATTTGAGGATAGACACCTTCCGCTCCGGCGGGGCCGGTGGGCAGCATGTGAACAAGACCGATTCCGCGGTGCGTATTACCCACCTGCCAACCGGGATTGTGGTTCAGTGCCAGAATGAGAGATCCCAGCATGCCAACAAGCAGGCCGCTATCAGGATTTTGAAGGCCCGGTTGTTTGAACTGAAGAGCAAGGAACAGGCGGAGAGTATGCAGAAGCTAAAGGGAGAACACAAGGAGATTGCCTGGGGGAACCAGATCCGTTCCTATGTCTTGAACCCCTTCAGCCTGATAAAGGACCACCGTACCGGGGTCGAGGTAGGCAATGTGGATGCCGTCCTAAACGGGGACATCAATCAGTTTATCTCTGCATATTTGCACGCAGAAGCAGAAAACCTGTTAAAGGAATTGCATCATGGGGACAGTCCCCGTGATGCCATATAGGATTAACAATAGGAGTTAAGAGATGCATGAGATTAATCAACAGGTACTAGACGAGATAGGAACTAGGGCCAAACGGCTGCGCCGGGAGGTTATTCAAATGGTTGGCCGGGCCGGTTCCGGACACCCGGGAGGAGCGTTATCCGCTGCGGATATTGTGGCCTGCCTCTACTTCTGGGAGATGAGGTACGACCCGCAACGTCCGGATTGGCCTGAGCGGGACAGGTTTGTGCTCTCCAAAGGGCATGCCGCTCCGCTTCTATATGCGGTTCTGGCGGAGTCTGGCTTTTTCCCGCGGGAGATGCTTGGCACCCTGCGCCAGTTCGGAAGTCCCCTGCAGGGACACCCTGATATGCGAAGACTACCCGGGGTGGAGGCATCCACCGGTTCCCTGGGTCAGGGAATCGGCTGGGCGGTTGGTATGGCTCTGGCCGCTAGACTGGACCGCCGGGATTCCCGAATCTACGTATTGTTAGGTGATGGTGAAATCGAGGAGGGCATGGTTTGGGAGGCGGTCATGGCCGCCAAGCATTATAAACTGGATAACCTGGTGGCCTTTGTGGACAACAACGGCCTGCAGATCGATGGTCCCCTGACCGAGGTAATGTCGATTGAACCGATCGCTGACAAGTTCAGGGCTTTCGGCTGGGAGACCCGTGAGATCGATGGACACGACACGGGTGTTATCTTGCGTACCCTCAATGAGGCCCGGCAGGCCAAGGGCAGGCCGTTTGCCATAGTCGCCCGGACTACCAAGGGCAAGGGCTGTTCATTTATGGAAAACCAGGTGGAATGGCACGGCAAGGCCCCGTCTCAGGAGCAGATTGAAGAGGCTCTGCGTGAGTTTGATGGTGTTTAATCCAGCAGATGTAACGCTCGCGCAGTGGCCAACGAGTTGCTGGTTCCTAACCTAAACCGGTTTTGGCAATGATTAATCTCCCAGCCGGTACCAGGAGGTTTTACTACGATACTTGAAATAACGGAGGAAAAAATGGCACAAGTAGCAACCAGGGATGCTTATGGGCAGGCCTTGAAAGAATTAGGAGGGCAATATCAGGATGTGGTGGTCCTGGATGCGGATCTGTCAAAATCCACCAAGACGGTTGATTTTGCCCAGGCTTTTCCGGAGCGCTTCTTCGATATGGGTATTGCCGAGCAGAACATGATGGCTGTCGCAGCCGGTCTAGCTGCATCCAATAAGGTGGTGTTTGCCAGTACCTTTGCTGTGTTTGCCACCGGGCGGGCATTTGAGCAGATCCGCAATTCGGTCGCTTATGCCCAGCTCAATGTTAAGATCTGTGCAACCCATGCCGGGATTAGCGTGGGGGAGGATGGCAGCTCCCACCAAGCGATAGAGGATATAGCTCTGATGAGGGTTATCCCTAATATGACGGTTATCGTTCCTGCCGACGGTCCAAGTACCTCCTGGGCGGTTAAGGCGATCTACCACGAACCGGGACCCTGCTATTTGCGAATGGGACGCTCAAAGGTGCCTGTCGTATACGGCGAAGGTGTCAATTTCAAGATCGGCCAAGCAATTAAACTGCGG
>JBLNCH010000352.1:0-23073 GCA_050260485.1 Bacillota bacterium
GTCACTGGCAGGTGTGGGACAGTAGAGGCAGGTCGTACAAAAAAACCAGGGGACCCGGTTAAATCGGGCGCCCTGGTTTCTGGTAACGCAGTGAAAACTTATTATTCCGTGACGATCAGGATAATATTACTCTATCTTGTTGGTACGCAGCCAGATACGCATACGATCGGCTTCTTTTATAAGGTCATCGCGGAAATCCGGGTGAGCGATGGAAATCAGTCTCTCGGCACGCTGCCAGGTGGAAGCTCCCTTCAGATCGACCATGCCGTATTCAGTGCAGATCTTGTGCACGGACCAGCGAGGCAGGGTAACGATTGTTCCGGGTCCCAGAGTGGGAACGATCCGGGAAACTATTGTTCCATCCTTCCTTTTTGCGGTGGAAGACATGGCAATGATGGACTTGCCTCCCTCCGACATGTAAGCGGCTTTCGCAAAATCCCATTGACCACCAGTACCGCTGATGTGCCGTCCATTGGCGGATTCTGAAGATACCTGACAGAAGAGGTCAACCTCCAGACAGTTGTTGATTGAAATCAGATTCGG
Organism: Bacillota bacterium; assembly: GCA_050260485.1. Taxonomy (GTDB): domain Bacteria; phylum Bacillota; class Syntrophomonadia; order Syntrophomonadales; family DTU052; genus DTU052. The sequence continues at coordinate 544 of JBLNCH010000352.1, forward strand.
GTTTTGGGATGCAACTGCAGGATCGTTGATATATGATGCCGGGCTGATAAAGCATAACGGGTTTAGATGGATGAAATCATACAACCTTTGGGTTCCCAGAGCGAAGGTGTAGGCCATCTTGCCGGGGTCGGTAACCTTGCGGGAACCATCGATACAGCCGGCCTCAAACATGTCCACATAAGAGTCAGCCAGCATCTCGGTATGGACTCCCAGATGTTTAATCCCGGATTCGGCGATCATCATACCGATGGTGTTCGGCAGGCCTCCTATACCCAGTTGGATGCAGCACCCATCGTGAATTTCTTTAATAATATGAGAGGCAATGGCTTTATCAGTTTCGGTGGGAACCGCCGGTTTCACCTCGATTAATGGAAACCCGGGATTCTCAACGATATAATCAACCTCGGAGATATGGCACGCTTCATCCCTGCCCAGGGCGATGGGCATGAGCGGATTAACCTCAACCAGAACTTTTTTGGAATACTTGACTATGGTCCTGACACTGTTGGCCTGCGGGCCAAAACAAAAATAACCGTATTTGTTCATGGGACAAACCTGCAGCATACCTACATCCGGTGCTACGTGTCCGGTTTGATAATAGCGGGAACGCTCGTGAAAGGCCACAGGATTAAAATTGCACAGGTTTTTATCATGCAGCCTGCGTTCATAGGCGCTCATATGCCAGGAGCTGTAGATGAAATGCTTGCGCTCCGGGTCCGCCTCCACACAGGCTACCGGTCTTTGGCTTGAAGCGCCCCGGATGTGAACACCGGTCAATTCGTCTTTGCGGGCAGCCAGGGCTTGGTCCAGCAATGCAGGTTGGCCGTTAAAACTGCTAAAATCGATCTGGTCGCCTGATTTGACAACCTTTACTGCTTCTTCGGCGGATACTAGTTTTCTTTTGTACTCTTCTTGCAGCGTCACTTTCTACACTACCCTTCTCGATTTTACTCCATTATACAAAATTCGCGACCTTACAAAAAGATACGAGCTTAGTCGACATATCGTGACATCTAGAAAACAAGCTTTTTTATGCCGATTCAGTCCCAAAACATATGGTAAATTAAGACGTTGTCCACTGGTGTGCAATACTGGTATAGTATAAGTAATCAATGTCGTAAATTACAATGTATTGTCGTTTTGCATGCGAAAGCTGGTGACCCTTCCGTGGGTGTTGTTCTGAAACCCTTAGGGATATCCGGAACGTGGACGCTTCTTAACCCAGGACTAAGAGGTACACTCGCTTTATGTCGAAGCTCACTTCTTACTGCCCTCTTTCTTTGCATCAGCCAGGTTCCCTATTGATTAATACCCTGGAAATCACCTAAGGCTCCCGCTGGTTTGAACGACTCTAATGCGGGGGAGGTGAGTCGGGTTTAGGTTTTCTTGATTTCTTACCCCCAAATTTAATTGAACGGAGGATTAGCTATGTCGAAAATGATTAACACCGTAACTGGCCCCGTATCTTCAGACTCTCTTGGTAAGACTTACATTCACGAACACCTGCTTTTCGGTTATCCCGGGTTCCAGGGGGACTTCAGTGTAGCACCTTTTAACCGGGAAGAGGCCATAAAACTTTGTGTCGACACCATCACACCTCTGATCGAACAGTATGGATTGAAGACTGCGGTTGACGCAACCCCCAACGAGTGCGGCCGTGATGTGCTGTTCATGAAGGAGGTATCAGAAAAGACCGGGCTTAATATTATCGCCGCCAGCGGCTACTATTATGAGGGTGAGGGCGCGCCGGCCTATTTCAAACAGAGATCAGGCATGAAAGACATCGTGCCGGACATCTATGAGATGATGAAGACGGAAACCACGATTGGTATTGAAGGAACTGGAATCAAAGCCGGGGTCTTCAAACTGGCTACCAGTAAAGGCGTTATCACTGACTATGAAAAAGCATTCTTCGTGGCTGCCGCCAAGGTCTCGTCGGAAGAGGGAATCCCCATAATCACCCATACTCAGGAAGGTACCATGGGGCCGGAGCAGGCCGATCTCCTTATTGCCAACGGTGCCGATCCCAAGCGTATCAACATCGGTCATATGGGAGGCAGCACTGATATCCAGTATCATCTGAATACCCTGGCAAAAGGGGTATACATCTCTTTTGACCGTTTTGGACTGGAGCAACTGGCCGGATGCCCCTCAGACGCTACTCGCGAGATTATGATTGCCGCACTGTGTGCCGCCGGATACGCTGACAGGATCATGCTGGCCCACGACTGTGCTATTAAATGGATAGGCAGACCTCTGCCACTGCCAGATGCAGCCCTGCCCCTGATCGCTAACTGGAACTGGGCGAATATCATGGTCAACGTTGTTCCGGCTCTTAAGAAGCTGGGTGTCAGTGATGAGCAGATCAATATGATGCTGGTGGAGAACCCCAAGAGATTTTTCGGGTATTAAAAAACCTTTACCAATCGGCGATTTGGGATGCTGTCCACCAACAACGGTCATAATATCCGGCCCGGCGTTTGAAGTCATAATTAGGAGGATTAATTAATGAGAACCAAAGAGCAGTATATCGAAGATTTGAAAAAGAAAAACCCGAATCTTTATTTTAATGGGAAAAAGATAGATCGCCTTGATCCCATGCAGCTTCCGGCCATCAATGTGATGGGGACGACCTTTGAGGCGGCTATGGATCCGAAATATAAAGATCTTTGTACCGCCACTTCGCATTTGACGGGCGAAACCATAAACAGATTCAATCATATCCATCAGAGTATTGACGATCTGCATAAGAAACAGGATATGACGAGAGCGCTGGGCAACCTGGTAGGGGGATGCATTCAAAGATGTATGGGTGTTGACGCGGCCAATGCCATCAATGCCGTATCGTTTGAAGCCAGCAAGAACCCGGATCGGAAAACGGATTATTACGCCAACTTTCTTAAATGGCTGGAATACTTCCAGAAGAACGACCTGGTAGCCAGCTGTGCTCAAACCGACCAGAAGGGTGAAAGGTTGAAAAGGCCGGCCCAACAGACCGACCCTGACATGTATCTCCATGTGGTTTCTGAAAATGCCGATGGTATAGTAGTTCGGGGCTGTAAGGTCCACATCTCCGAAGCATCCATTTCCGATGAAATCCTGGTGGTTCCCAACCGGGCATTGATGCCCGATGAGAAAGAATACGCGGTATGCTTCGCCATACCCTCTGACCATCCTCAAATTAAGCAGGTGGTGAGCTTCCACAATCACTACAAGAGGGAGGTTTTCCATAAGGGCTTTGTCGGCGGCTATACAGATTCCTATATAATTTTTGACGATACCTTTATTCCCTGGGAAAGGGTCTTCCTGTGTGGGGAAACCCAGCATGGCGGCTTAGCAGCCTTGTTGTTCGCCCTTTTCCACCGCCACAGCTATTCGGGGTGCAAACCGGCTACTCTCGACTATATTATCGGTTTGGCAAGCCTGGCTGCCGAGATCAATGGAATCAACAAGACTCCTCATTTCAGGGCCATGCTGTCGGAATTGATTCTAACCGGTGAATTGGGTTATGCCGCCGGTTTTACCGCTTCCCACTTAGGATCACCACAAGTTTACATGCCCGGTAAGGGATTGGTACCGTATGGACCGGGCAGTTATATTCCACATTCCATTTATGCCAATGTCGGAAGATGCCTGACCGGTGAAGCCGTATATCACGAACAGGAGATCCTGTGCAACATCGCTGGCGGCTTGCCGGCGACCTTCCCGTATGAAAGGGACTTCACCAACCCCGAAACCAAGGACCTGCTGGAGAAGTACCTTAACCGCAATCCCCGGATACCGATTGATGATCAGATCAAATTCTGGCTCCAGTTCATCGATTATACCTGCTCCCATTCTGCGGGTTCCAAGAGCTACGGTCAATTCCATGGCGGTGGGTCTCCGATCATGGAACAGATTGCGATAACAACTCAATATGACGTCAAATCGCGGAAAGAAAACGTCAGGAGACTGGCGGGAATGAGACCTGCGGAGAAGAACTAGTAAAGTTTAATCGTTCCTGGTTAAGATGCGGCAGTATTAGAGCATGATTTTAACAGGAGATGATTTAAAGTGGCATTTGATAATTGGAACATGTTGGTAGTGGGCGGCGGGACGATGGGTCATGGCATTGCCCTGACATTTGCTGTCAGCGGATATAAAACCGCCATTGTCGACACCAGCAACGAAAAACTGGAAGAGGCCCGCCAGAAGATTGCGGCCAATCTAGAAACCCTGGTTGAGTTCGGGGAGGTTACTCGTGCAGCAGCCGATCAAGCCAAGTCTCTCCTGACCTACACGGTGAAACTTGAGGATGTCGCTCCCCGGTCAGATTTCGTGTCCGAGGCGGTATTTGAAAGCCCGGAGGTTAAGCGTCCTCTTTATGCACAGCTTGACAAGTTGTGCCGACCGGATTGTATTCTGTCCAGCAGCACCTCGGCGCTTAACATCTTTGAGATTGCTCAGGTATCCAACCCCGACAGGTTGATAATTGCCCACTGGTTCAATCCCCCGCACATTATGCCGCTGGTGGAGGTAGTCAAGGGTCCGCAGACATCAGAGGATACGGTGGAGAAGGTCATGCTTCTTTTGAAGCAGGTGGGAAAAAGCCCGGCGCGGATTAACCAGTATATCCCCGGCTTCATAATTAACCGCTTGTCTTCTGCTTTAAGCAGGGAAGCATCCTATATGATAACCCAGGGCTGGGTCACAGCCGAGGATATTGACAACGCTATATCCAGCACCTACGGCCTGCGCTACCCCTTTGAAGGCCATATGCAGCTTTATGACTATGTGGGCTGGGATGTGGTTCTGAATGTTTCCAAGACCATGACACCTCAGCTGTGCAGCAGCACCGGCCCCAACCCTCTGGCCAGCAAACTGGTGGAAGAGGGCCGGTTGGGTATTAAGGTCGGTAAAGGTTTGGCTGACTACAGCAATGTCGATATTGCAAAGATGCAGCGTGACCGGGTCATGAATATTCTCAAGATGCGTCAGGCAGTTAAAGCTCTTAAAAACGAATAGCATTTGACTTATAAATCATTTGCTGAAAGGAGGTAACTTTACATGAGAATCGCGATTATGGGAGCGGGTTCACTGGGGACCATCGCTGGTGCACTGTTAACCAAAAATGGGGTTGACGTTGACCTCATTGATGTAAATGTGCCCCATGTAAAGGCCCTCAATGAAAAGGGAGCCAAAATCATTGGTCTCATGGAGCTTACGGTTCCGGTCAAAGCCATAACCCCGGATGATATGGTCGGGGAATACGATGTTTTTCTCTATCTTACCAAGACCACTCACAATGAATCGGCATTGCCCTACGTGCTCAAACACCTGAAACCGGATGGTGTGGTGGTATGCATGCAGAACGGTATTCCCGAAGATGCCGTGGCCGACGTAGTTGGCCGGGAGCGCACTCTGGGTTGTATCGTCGGTTGGGGGGCGACCTACATTGAACCAGGAGTCTCCAAACTTACGTCGCAACCGGAAAATATGCACTACGTTGTCGGTGAACTCGACGGTAAGGATACCCCACGCATTCACCAGATTGCTGAACTCTTAAGCAAGTGCGGCATCGGGGAAGCGACCACCAATCTGATGGGCATACGCTGGACCAAGCTGATGGCCAACACCGGTTTCAGCGGGATGTCAGCAGTAGTAGCCGGAACCTATGGCGACGTTTTGGATCATCCTCATGGCATTCGTTGCGCCGCTCATATTTACCGGGAGGCCCTGGCGATCTGCCGGGCGGCCGGTGTTACTCCCGAGATTTTAGGCGGGTTTGATAACCGAGATTTGGACTTTAATACTGAGAAGGAGTTGGAGGAAAGGCTGCCGCTCTTTCATAAGAAAATGAGCCCGCACCGGAACATCAGAACCGGGATGCTCTACGACATTGAGGCGGGAAGAATGCCCGAATATGAAACCTTCAATGGAACCATAACCAGATGGGGCAAAAAGTGGGGAGTTCCCACCCCGGTTAATGATCAGGTGGTTGAGATTATCAAAGGGATGTGGGAAGGAAGATTAAAGATTGATCCGGATAACGTCAATCTGATAAAGCTTCCTGAACTTCCCAAGGAATGATGGCCGTTTAGTTATCACTTGGTTTTGGTTGACCTAACAATCGGTTACCCTGAGTTTTCGTTAAATAAATCAGTTGAAAGGGAGACGTATACTATGAACGATATGAGTAAAAGGAAAACTCGAACATTGCCGAAATGGGATGATCTGCCCGTTTTCAAAGGCCGAAACCTCCGGTATGATTTTGAGACCATGGCGGAGATGGTTTACATCCGTTCCCAGGAACTTGCTGGCCAGGAATTCGTAAGGTATTACGATCAGAGTATAACCTATGCTCAGATGAACGAGCGCGCGAACCGGGTAGCCAATTATCTGAAGGCGAAGGGAGTCAAGAAGGGTGATGTAGTCTCATCGATGGTCCTCAATTCTCCCGAGGTTTACTACAATATGTTCGGATCGCAGAAGCTGGGATGCATTGCCGGTACCATCAACTTCATGCTGAAGGCGCCGGAAATCGCTCATGTGCTGGATGACTCCAAACCGAAGGTTGTATTCGTCAGCAGCCAATACATGACGGAGTTTGCCAAAGGACTCAAAATGGCCCGGACCAAACCTACGGTAGTTGAGGTTGTAACCGGGGTGGAGCATAACGCAAATATTGCGGAAACCACCATGGCAGATATCCTGGCCACCTACCCGGCAGACGAAGCCCTGGTGAAAGGATCCAAGGATGACCCCTTCCTGCTGCTCTACTCTTCAGGAACCACCGGCAGGCCCAAGGGTATTGTAATCTCGAATAAGGCTGAGATGTCCATCTGTATTGCCCGTACCCAAATCGGTATCAACCAACCGGATGACATGTACATTGTCTTTTTGCCTATGTTCCACACCAACCCCATATGCTGCTGGACTTATCCTGTAATCTTCCAGGGTATCAGGGTCTGTATCCGGGAAAGATTCTCGCCGACTGACTTTTGGCCCTCGGTTCTGGAAAATGGTATCACCTTAATACAGGGCGTTCCCACCATGTACAATTATGTTCTCAATTCAATAGACCCGAGCACCATTGACCGCTCCAAACTGAAACTGCGTTATGCATTCAGTGGCGCGGCTCCTATGCCGCCGGAACTGATCCGGGCTTTCAAAGAAAAGTTCAATGTCGAGGTCCTGGAAGGATACGGATTGACGGAGGTCACCGGTTATTCCACCTCCAATGCCGGGGTGACCCCTAAGCTGGGGTCTATCGGAGTAGCGGTATACGGGCAGGAAATCGAGATCATGGATGACAATAATAACATCCTTCCCTATGGTGAAAAGGGTGAGATCTGCATCAAGAGTGATGCTAACATGACCTGCTACCTCAACAATCCTGAGGCTACTGCGGAAACCATTATTGATGGCTGGTTGCACACCGGGGATATGGGCTGGATGGATGAAGAAGGCTACATCTACATCTCGGGGCGCAAGAAAGAGATGATCAACCGTGGTGGTGAGAACATCTATCCGCGCGAGATCGAATTGGCCCTGGAAGAGCATCCCAAGGTCAGCTCAGTGGCAGTAGTAGGTGTACCGGATGAAGCATTGGGTGAACGGGTTAAAGCCTGTATCATTCCCAAAGAGCCGGGCAGTCTTACTGCCGAGGAGGTCAAAGATTTCCTCAAGGAAAGAATTGCCAAATACAAAATACCGGAATACATCGAGTTTATGACTGAATTCCCGCTGAATGCTACCGGGAAGATCATGAAGCAAGAGCTAAAATATGTGCCGAAATAGGTTGATTCAATAAGCTGTGACAGGGGGCGCGATTTCTTCTCTCGGAGGAATCGCGCCCTTTATCTTTCATATAATTAAGTAGATCGTATGGATTCATTCATCCGCGAGAGGATGAAAAGAATGGTAAGATCACCATACAGGTTGGCGTATATTATAAGAGAAAGTATGTATTCTTTTTGACACGGCGACCCGAACAACTGGATAATATCCTTTGTGATCAATTTGGAAAGTGAGGTGTATTGAATCATTACAATTGCTGCAATTCTACCTTTTGTGCTGCTGGTTCTAATCCTGTTTATCGCTTTGGCCATTTTTTTAGGGGTAAGAAACCGGGAAGAAATAAAGAGAGAGGGAGACGATGTGATTAAGAACATTTATGTGTACCTGGTGCTGTTTGCCACGCTGATGATGACTATTGGTGGTACCGTATCCGCTTTTATGGCGATCGCCGATATAGTTGCCCCTGCGCCATACTACCAGACCTTTGAAGAGTTTAAGCTAAATATCCGTGAAGTGAAGCCGGGTGTCGATACTGAGACCCCGGCTACGCCGGCGCTTACCGAAGATGAGTTGAAGGCAAAATACGAAGCCATGGTTACCGGCGAGAAAAACCGGCAGATTAATAGAGCCACGAATTCGCTTATCAAGAGTCTGGGCTGGATAGTCATTCCCTTGCCGGTATTCATCTATTTTCAGCGACGTCTGGTTACCAAAGAGGCGGTAGATTAGAGTCTGCCGGCAATCGGCCAGTATGCCGGTGAGTTAACAGAATAATGGTTGGGTTTGATAATACTGTGCGCTCGGGAATCTCCCGAGCTTTTTTTTGGGCCGGCATGCTTATAGAGAGTCTTAATAAGTGATATAGGCTTACCCCGGTTTTATGGTCCGGATGGAAGGCTTGAAAAGATGGGTTTCCGGGAGGAGGAAAATAGGTAGCACGGCTCACGGCAGGTGCAGGAAACAGGGAAGTGAGCAGGATCCGCATGACCAAAAAACTCCCCGGTGGGAAGTGAGGGGTCGAAAAATATAAAAATAAAAAGGGCCCGTAAAACTGTCCCCTATCCCATATGAGTAAAAGGCTCCCAATCGGGTTATACCTATATTCAGAAAGGCAGGGGGTGCGGTTTTATGCCGGTCATTGAGACCCGGAGGTTGACGAAGTACTACGGGAGAAGCCGGGGTATTGAGAACCTTGATCTGACCGTCGAAGAAGGCGAGTTTTTTGGGTTTATCGGTCCTAACGGAGCTGGAAAATCTACTACCATTCGTACCTTGCTAAATTTTATATACCCCAGTTCAGGTAATGCCACCATCTTTGGCATGGATTGCGTAGAGGAGAGTACCCGCATTAAAACAGTTACCGGGTATGTCCCGGGTGAGATCAATTATTACCGGGATATCAGAGTCCATGATCTGTTGAATTACGCGGCCGGCTTTCATGAAAATGTTGATAGCTCGTATCTGGAGAGGCTCTGTGAGGAACTAGAGATCGAGGTGGATAAGAGGATTGGGAACCTGTCCCTAGGCAACCGGAAGAAGGTAGCTATTGTGCAGGCCTTGATGCACAAACCCCGGCTGCTCATACTCGATGAACCGGCCAATGGCCTGGACCCTCTCATGCAGAGCCGCCTCTTTTCCCTGCTGACGGAGATAAACCGGAAGGGTACAACCGTTTTCCTGTCCAGCCATAACCTGTTGGAAGTACAGCGCTTCTGTCACCGGGTAGGTATCATCAGGGAGGGTACGATCATTGAGGTCAACCGGGTTGATACCCTCTTGAGTGCTGCCAGTCGGCGTGTAACGGTCAGGTCCCAGGATGATCTGAACAAACCTCTTCAGGAACTGGGCATTAAAGAAATGGAGGCAGTCAATCACACCTATGACTTTGTCTTCAACGGACAAATGGATCAGCTGATAAAACTACTGGCCAGGTACACAATCGATGACCTGCGCATTGAAGAGCCATCCCTGGAGGACCAGTTTATGCATTATTATGAAGGGGAGGAAAAAGACCGGTGAATATGTATGTTTTTGAAACCCGGCGCCTGTTGAAAGGCCTCCTGACATGGTCCGCGGTGGTAACCCTGCTGCTGGTGCTGTTTATGGCCTTCTTCCCGTCCATGGCTGAGAGCGGACTGGCCGATTTAACCAAAGCCAAGTTGGATGCCCTGCCGCCCGCGGTATTAGAAGCCTTTGGCCTCAGCGTGATGACTGATTTCTCGGATCTGCTTCAATACTATGCCTATATAGCACAATACATTTTAATGGCTGCCGCGATTTACGCATTGATTCTCGGAACCTCGTCGTTGATCAAGGAGGAGTCAGAAGGCACCATCGAGTTTCTCTATGCACAGCCCATTTCCCGCTTGGAGATAACAACCAGGAAGCTTTTGTCCATTGTAACCATACTCTGGGCGTTCAACATAGTTCTCTTTGTTGCCTCCGTTCTCCTGCTGCAGGCATTCAGAGAACCGGGGTATGAATACCTGCCCCTGACCCTGGCCATGTTCAGCGGTATGCTGGCCGCGCAGATGGTTTTCCTGGCTGTAGGCTTCGCACTTTCCACGGTGCTCCCCCGCTCCAGCAATCCCAGCACTGTGGGTCTGGGCGTATTTTTTGTCACCTATCTGCTGGGGGATATCGCAGCCATCAATGAACAGCTGGAATGGTTAAAATACCTGTCACCCTTCCATTATGTCCAGCCTACTGCTGTCCTAAGCTCCGACGGTATCATAGAAGAGGTCTACCTCATCATCATGCTGCTGGTTACCATAATCGCCTTACTATTCGCGTACTGGCGTTACCGCCGCAAAGATCTCCTGATCTGACGTACATCAAGGGGCAATCCCCTTGATGGAAGATGAATCACGGGGACTATCCCCGTGATTCACTGTGATTCACTACTGAATTACGTTGGGTTCAACCTGGTTTGGTCCCTCTCCGGGGTGGCGCAGTCTACTGAGAGCCGGGCCTTCGATAATGTCCCCTTCGTACGTAAACCTCGAGCCGTGACAGGGACAATCCCAGGATCGCTCAGCTTCATTCCATGACAGCTCGCATCCCATGTGGGTACAGGTGGTGTCAACCATATGGAGCTTTCCTTTATCATCCCGAAACGCGCCGATCTTGTCGCCATCCTTTTCGATAACCCGGGCCTCACCCGGATGGAGGTCTATAAGGTCTTCCGCCCTTTTAAGCTTACCGGCCACCAGGTGTTTGGCGACATCGGCATTGGTCACAACAAAGTTGAGCGCCGAGGTGGCATTGAAACGTGACGGGGTGTAGACTTCCTTCCAGGGACTGTCACCATGAAGTATTAGATCCCTGATTATCAAGGCCGACGCCGTACCATTGCTTATCCCCCACTTGGCAAACCCGGTGGCGACATATAAATTGGGATGTCCGGCGGTAAGATTACCAACATAGGGGACCCCGTCCAGGGTAATGTAATCCTGGGTGGACCAGCGGTACTTCACGTCCTTAACTTCAAAAGCATGGTGGGCAAATTGCAGCAGGTCATCATAATTGGTCGAGGTATTCTTCGATTGACCGGTTTTATGATCCTCTCCCGCCACCAGTATCAACTCCTCGTCGCCCATTGGCTGCGACCGCAGTGAGCGGGTCGGTTTTTCGGCGGAGATAAACATTCCCTCCGGGAATTTCTCCGATATGGTAATGCCGGTGATGTAGGAACGGCTGGGGTAAACCCGGGCAAAATACATCCCGCCCCCGTCGAAGAACGGGTAGTGGGAGGCGATAACAACCATCGAAGCCATAACTTTTTTGCCCTGGTTGGTAATTACGGCCGTGGATTTTCCTTCCTCGATATTGACGGCTCTGGTCTGCTCAAAGATGCGGCAGGAATCCGGCAGTGTTTTTACCAGGGCTATTAAATACTTGAGCGGGTGAAACTGGGCCTGACCGTCAAACCGCAGCGCGGCCTTGATCTTGAAAGGCAAGGGTAGCTCATGAACCACAGAGGCCTTAATCCCCAGGCTGGAAGCAGCTTTGGCGTCATTCTCTATCTTCGTGACATACTGTTCAGATTGGGTGTAGACGTACGCCGGACGCCAAGACAAGTCACAATCAATCTTGTGCTCCGTTACCGTATCCGCTATGAACCGTATCGCGGTCTCATTGGCATCCGCGTATTGGCGGGCTTTTTCTTCCCCCATCTGAGTCTTCAGCTTGTCATAAATAAGGGAGTGTTGTGAGGTTATCTTGGCGGTAGTGTGTCCGGTCGTTCCCTGCAGGATACGGTCCGCTTCGATGATTACAACACTTAACCCCTTGTCGGCCAGGAGATAGGCACAGGTTATGCCTACTATTCCACCACCAACGATGGCTACGTCAGCATTAATGTCTTCCTTCAAACTCGGGTAGTTAGTCTCCGGGGTTGACTCAATCCAGTAAGGGCTCGGGGGTTCCGCATATTGGTTCCTGGTAGAAATATTAATCACCTCATCAACAGTTATTTGCCATAAGCAGGGAGGTTAACCCCACGGCAGCAATTATTCAAATCTGACTTGGTGATATTATGTGTAAAGTAAGGTGTATTTAATTAACTGACTCCAATCCTCTTATCCAGTTGATCAGGGTTGTGGGCTGACTATCACAGCCCGAATAGTAACGGGCAGCATTGAAATATGAATAATTTACCAATTCAGCAACAAGGTAGATGAGTTACCGTGAAAAGGCCTTTAACCGAAAATCCGTTTAATCATATCACGGTCATTTGAGACAAAACCTGGCTCTGCATCAATAGTCAGCTAGTAGTTGTAGCGGTTAACTCGTTGGACAATAAGTGTTAGGCATGACCGGCATGCTTCGGGGAACAATAAAGCTACCAAAAGAAAAGGAGGTGAAATAATGGGTAGAGGCCAGAAGCGGAACCGCGTGCTTGTTCCTGAAGCATCAAGGGCATTATACGACTTCAAATACCAGATAGCTCAGGAGCTTGGGGTTGGCAAAGAGATTCAGGGCGAGTACTGGGGCAACGTACCTTCCCGCGACGCCGGCGCCGTTGGCGGAAACATGGTGCGCAAAATGATCGCCTTTGCTGAGAGCCAATTGACCAGCAACGCAGCGGCTATTACCAATCAGCCTTTGATTGGAAACACCAACGCCAAGAACCCGTCAGGACTGTAATCATAGCGGAATAATGAGGGAACAAGCGGACTTTCGTAGTCCGCTTTTCTTTGCAGCAAGACTCATCCCCCATATCCTGCCTTTCTGAATAGATGAAGCCTTATAATCGAATATAGTGGCATATGCGTCAGACCGGAGGGTGTTAATTCCGGCGAAGGGTGTCGAGTTGTTCTATCAGATCTTGTATAAAATGCGTTATTGAATATGAGGACGCGGATTCTCCCTGTATGCAAATTCCGGAATTGAATTTTATAGGATCATCAGTCATAATTATTATGGGTTGGTTTATTGGTAAGACCATTAGAAAGATACCTGTATAAAATAGTGAGATGGAGGGGGAAATGTGTTCAACAAATGGCAGGATATGTATAAATCCAAGTTGAAGACGCTTGACGAAGCGGCGGCCATGATCAAGGACGGGGAAGACGTATACTGTGCTTTAGGAGGCGGCCAACCCTTCGGGATGTATGAAGCCATCGGCCAGAGAATAAAGCGTGGCGAGTTGGCCTCGGTTTCACTCTTCGCCGGTAATGTGGTAGTGCAGACCGCTTTAACCGAGCCAGATATCCAGGACCGGGTTAAATTTGATACCCCTTTTGTCGGTCCCTATACCCGTAAGGGGACCAGAGACGGTTTTTATACTTATTCGCCGATTAAACTGAGCGACATGGACTCCATTTCTGCCCGGGGCTTGCGGCGGGGAGATGTATATATCCTGCGGGTCTGCCCTATGGACCGACATGGATTCTTCAGCACCGGAATCAATGTGGACTACGGCTGGGGTATGGCCAAAACTAACCCCGAGCGGCGTTTGTTAATCGTGGAAGTGAATCAACACATGCCCAGAACTTATGGGACCAACCATATCCACATCACTGAGGCCGACGCGGTCGTCGAAAATCATGTACTTATGCCCTACGTACCCGATTTGCCGTTAACGGATGTCGAGATCAAGATCGGCCAGCACATTGCAGATATGGTTCCGGACGGCGCAACGATTCAATTGGGGATTGGCGGGATACCGAATGCGGTAGGAAAGTTCCTGCGGGATAAACGTGATCTGGGTGTGCACAGCGAAATGCTTACCAACTGCATGCTGGAACTCTATAATGCCGGGGTAATTACTTCAGCCAGAAAGACCTTCATGCCCTATAAGTGGATAGGATCCTTTGCATGGGGCAGCCAGGAGTTATATGATTTTATAAATGAAAATCCGATGATTGAGATGCATACCTGCGGTTTTGTAAACAATCCCTATATAATTGCCAAGAACGACAATATGATTTCGGTCAATTCCACTCTGCAGATTGATCTGACCGGGCAGTGTGCCTCAGAGGCTATTGGAACCTACCAGTTCTCAGGGGTTGGTGGGCAGGCTGATTTTGTCCAGGGAGCCTGGCTCTCCAAAGGCGGTAAGTCTTTTATCGCCACCCCATCAACTGTCAAGGACAAGAACGGACAGTTGATTTCCAAGATAGTACCTTTACTTGATCATGGCAGCTTTGTCAGTACTCCCCGCACGGAAACCCACTGGGTAGCTACCGAATACGGGGCGGTTCTCATAAAAGGCCAGAGCATTAGAAAGCGTGCTGAATCGCTGATCTCCATCGCTCACCCCGATTTCCGGGATCAGCTCCGCTTTGAAGCCAAAAAACTGGGCTTCCTATCGTAAGATGTAAACACAAAAAAGGGATGTTTTCCGCCCACAGAGGGACGGCAGGCCGTGTGAAAACCGAATTTGTTGCGTATTATTATGCATGCTAAGCATATTCGCCATCTTGCGGCTCGCTCCTATGTACCTCGCCTACATCCCCACAACTTGTTTTTCTTTGGGCGGGACAGCCGACATACGCGGCCTCCATGCCGCGGATGTCGGTATTTCGCCATCCGTGGCGAAATAGTCCCGCCCTTGACTCAAAAACTTCGTTGGGGAATGTAACGGCTCGTCACAACGTCGCTCACTCGCAAGCCGACGAACATGTGGTTTTTGTACATTTACAATATCATTATGCTCTCGTGCTGAGTTTTGGACACAGCCTGCGGTCCCCATACCTGCTTAGCTTTCGCGGGAAATGCGGTTGAAGTCGACCCGGTTGCCGTCCACCATATAGACAACCATTTCCCCGAGGTTTGTTATATGGTCAGCAATCCTCTCCAGGTGGCCGGCGGCCAGCAGCAGGGAGAGGGCCTGGTTGATGGTTCTCGGGTCCTCCATCATGAAGGCCAGCAATTCGCGGAATATCTGGTTATACAGGGCATCGATGATTTTCTCATCCTCAATGAGGCTCCAGGCCAGAGCCGTATCCTCTTCAATATAGGACTTGAGGCTGCGTTTGAGCATATCCCGACAGATGTCCCCCATCCGCGGGATATCAATCAGGGGCTTCATGTATTCCTGATCCATCAGGCTGATGGTAATCTCCGCGATGTCCTCTGCATGATCAGCGATCCGCTCCAGGTCCACAATAACCCGCAGCACGGTGCCGATTGATCTGAGGTCCCTGGCCATGGGCTGCTGTAGAGCGATTACCGAGAGACACTTGTGTTCCATCTCTAGGGCCATCTGGTCCACCACATCGTCAGTATCAATAACCTCCTGAGCCATGGCCTGGTCCTTGGTGAGCATGGACTTGACCGCCTTGTAGATCAGTTCCTCCACCAGGGTACCCATCCTGAGAAGCTCCCCCTGCAGAGACATCAAATCCCGGTTTAGCCCGGATCTACTCATGCCAATACCCCCTCTAACCAAATCTACCCGTGATATAATCCTCAGTGCGTTTGTCTTTGGGATTAACAAACAGCCTCTCCGTCGGCTGAAACTCGACCAGGCGCCCGGAAAGGAAAAACGCGGTGAAATCTGATATCCGGGCGGCCTGCTGCATGTTATGGGTTACTATAACAATAGTGTACTGTTTTTTCAGTTCAACGATAAGCTCTTCCAGCTTGGAGGTGGAAATCGGGTCGAGCGCCGAAGCGGGTTCGTCCATCAGGATAATCTCGGGTTTGACTGCCAATACCCGGGCAATGACCAAACGCTGCTGCTGTCCACCTGACAGGCGCAGGGCCGATGACCTGAGCCGGTCCTTTACCTCCTCCCAGAGGTTGGCCTGCTGCAGGCTCCTCTCCACAATCTCGTCCAGGACATTTTTCCTGGTTAGGCCGTGGATGCGGGGTCCGTAAGCGACATTATCATATATCGACATTGGAAAAGCACTGGGTTTTTGAAACACCATACCCACTTCCTTGCGCAGCTTCACCACATCGGTACCATGGTCGTAGATATTGACCCCGTCAATAAGCACTTTTCCACTGGTGGTGGTACCTTCTATTAATTCGTTCAATCGGTTAATCGACCGCAAAAAGGTGGATTTACCGCAGCCGGACGGGCCGATAAGCGAGGTTACCTGATTGGCTGCAACATCCAAGTTAACACCGTGCAGAGCCTGGTACCGCTGGTAGAATATTGACAAATCCCGGGCCTGAATCTTGATCGAACTCACTTTTCTCCTCCTACCCTTTCCATCTGTAAGTAAACCGGCGCAGACTGAGATTGGTCAGGTAATTTATAACCAGGATCATAATAATCAGGAGCAGAGCGGTGCCATAAGCCCGTTCCAGGCTTATGCCTTCAGCTGCCAGGTAGTAGAGGTGGACGGCCATGCTCCTGGCCGGATCGGTGGGCAGTACGGGCATCCCGAGAGCGGCCCCTGCGGTTAACAGGATGGCGGCGGTTTCACCAACCGATCGTCCAATGGATAGTATGACTCCCGACATAATGCCGGGAGCAGCCGAAGGCAGTACCACTCGGCTGATGGTCTGCCACTTGGTAGCACCCAGGGCCAGGCTGTTCTCGCGAAATTCCTTGGGAACCGCGCTTAATGCCTCCTGAGTGGTCCTGATTATGGTAGGCAGAATCATTATCGCCAGGGTCAGCCCGCCGGAGAGGATTGACCACCCCAGCCGGAGATAGATCACAAAGAATATGAAGCCGAACAACCCGAATATGATTGAGGGAATACCCGCCAGGGCCTCAGCCGATATCTCCACCGCCCGGGTGAACCTGCTGTGCCGCTTCTGGTATTCGGTCAGGTAGACCGCGGCCCCAATTCCTAATGGTGTGCTGATGAAGATGGCCACCGCGGTCAGGTACAGGGTGCCTACTATAGCGGAGGATATGCCCCCTTCCTTGCCCATGCGGGAAGGTACCTGGGTAATAAAGTCCCAGCTGATAACCCCGATGCCCTTTACACTTACATACACCACGATGGCAAACAGGACAAAGGCGACAAAAATTGCACCCAGCCAGATCAGCAGGTTAATTATTCTCTCCGAGAAGTTGCGGTAATTCTTCATCTAATCTCTCGCTCTCATACTGGCACTAACCAGGGCATTCAGGATGATAATAAAAACAAACAAAACCACACCGGTGGCAAAGAGGGCCAACTGGTGATCCCCGCTGGCATAGCCCATCTCCAGGACCACATTACTGGTCATGGTCCGTACCGGAGACAGGATGGATTCCGGCACCCGGGTAACATTGCCGGTAACCAAAACCACCGCCATGGTCTCGCCGATGGCCCGCCCCATCCCCAGCACGATGGCCGCAATTATGCCGGACCGAGCGGTAGGCAGTATGATCCTGGCAATGGTCTGCCAGTGAGTGGCTCCCAGGGCGAGGGAGCCTTCTTTATATTCCCGGGGTACCGCCTTAATCGCGTCCCGGGCGATGTTGACGATGGTGGGGAGGATCATGATGCCCAGTATGATGCTTCCTGCTACTATACTGAATCCGGGACCACCCAGATGATCCCTGATAAAGGGAACGATAATCACCAAACCAAAAAAACCGTAAACAACTGACGGGAGTCCGGCCAGGAGCTCGATAATCGGACTCATAATCCTGCTTATGCGGGGTGAGGCGATCTCCGCCAGAAAGATACTCAAAGAGAGCCCCAGGGGAACCCCCCAGACCAGTGCACCGAAGGTCACCGCCAGGGAGCCGACGATCATGGAGGCGATGCCAAATCGACCGTTGACGGGTTCCCAGGAGGTGGAAAAAATAAAATCGGAGAGGCCGACCCGGGCGATCAGCGGAAGTCCTTTGCTGAATACAAAGAGGATTATAAGGGCTATGGCCAGAATGGAAAAGGTTGCACTGAGCAGAAGAATCCCCTCGACAACCCTCTCGCTCATGCGGGTTCTGTCGGTCCTGGCACTTCTTTTCAGATTAATCGTTTGGGCAGAGTCATTTGTGAGTTCCATAATAGTAGTCCTTGTATGATAATCAGCGTGGTCTACTGTTTTACCTTGACCAGGCCTTCATCTTCCAGAATCCTCTGGCCGTAGTCGCTAAGTACGAAATCAATAAAGGCCTTCGCCAACCCTACCGGCTCCTCCCTGGTCAGGTAGATAAACGGCCGGCTGATGGCGTACTTGCCGTTAAGGATATTCTCGGCGGTTGGTTTAATACCGTCGATATGCAGGGGTTTAACCGTAGGGTCCAAAACCGCCAGGGAGATGTAGCCGATGGCATTGCGGTCCCCGGAGACAATCATCCTTATGGCTCCGGTGGAATTGGCGATCAGGGCCCGGTCACTTACGGTCTCGCCGTCCATGGCCAGGGTTTCAAAGCCATCGCGGGTACCAGACCCGGCTTCCCGGCTAACCAGAACAATCTCACGGTTTTGCCCCCCCACCTCCTGCCAGTTGTCTATCCGGCCGCTGAAGATGTCCTTTACCTGATTCAGGGAGAGATCGTTAACCGGATTCGAAGGGTGGACCACCACAACTATTCCATCTCTGGCGATAAGGTACTCATGTAACCCTTTCTCCTTAGGGGTCAATTCACGGGAAGAGGCACCTATTTCCGAGACCCCGGTTCTGACCGCCTCGATCCCCTGGCTGGAGCCCCCACCCTGGACATTGATTTTCGCCCGGGGATGCCGGGCCATGAATTCCTCGGCTAAAACCTCGGAAAAAGGCTGTACTGAAGTCGAACCGGCTATGGTTATGGATTCCTCTGATCCCTCACGGCGACCGCCGCCAACCCCGCATCCGCCGACCAGCAGGATCAGGAGGCCTATCAGTATAAAGGTGTTGATCGGTTTCCTCACGCCCTGACCTCCCAAGCCATGTGCTGCTGTAAATGAATGGAGACCCAGACATGTTTACGATTCCCCAAGTCCCGGTATGCCATGCCGGTGGGCCTGCCATTCTTCCACTTGTATCATGATAGCCAAGCCAGGTTAAGACCACATTAGCGGCAAGTCAAGTTCTTATTAAAACTGCGTAAAGAATTTGTAAACCAGGCGAACAGAGGGATGAAGCCAGGAGGGATTGCATCAAGGGGACTGTCCCCGTGATGCACTTGATGCAGTTTATCTTTTGGGCAGGGTAAAGAAAAAGGTGGAGCCGTGACCCACCCGGCTGCGTACGTCGATGTAGCCGCCGTGAACCTCGATGATATGCTTGGCTATAGAAAGGCCCAGGCCGCTGCCACCGCCTTTACGGGTTCTCGCCTTGTCAACCCGGTAGAAACGCTCGAAGATCCGGGAGGTCTCATGACGGGGAATGCCCGAGCCATGGTCTGTGACCTGTACCATTATATCGTGCGCCCTGTCTTCAATCTCTATCTCTATGGTTCCGCCTTCCCGGCTGTAGTTGATGGCATTGTCGAGCAGGTTGATCATAACCTGGGTGATCCGGTCCCAATCCGCTTTCGTCATAACCGGGTCTTCCGGGAAAAAAGTTTCAACCTTTATGCCTTTTTCTTTCAACTGTGGATCAAGACGTTCCAGGGAACCCGCAACGCAGTCCCGGATGTCAAACTCCTCCAGCTTTAGCTGGGGGTCGAATGATTCAATCCGTGACAGCTCCAGGAGGTTTTCGACCATGCGGGCCAGACGCAGTGCTTCATCGTAGATGATGCGGGAAAACTCCTGGGCAGTTGGGTTGCCCGCGGTTTCGTCCATCAGGGTCTCGGCAAACCCGCTGATAGCCGCAATAGGGGTCTTTAATTCATGGGAGACATTAGCCACAAAATCCTTGCGGATGGTTTCCAGCTTTTTGAGTTCGGTGATATCGTTAACCACCACCAGAATCCCCCGGAGAGTGGACATATCCTCAATGGGCACAATATTGGTTTGAACAGTCTTCTCCCCGATGCTGTGCAGGACCAACTCCTTCTGTATCGGCTTTCTATCCCGTATCACCTGGTCGACACACTGGGTCAGGGCGAAACTGCGGGTCACCTCAATCTGCCGTTTGCCTTGAACATCTGCTTCCTCTACCCCCAGCAGTTTGCGGGCCGCAGGGTTGATAAACAGTATCTGGTCACTGGTGCCAATTAAAATGATTCCGTTGACCGTGTTCTCCAGGACGGTCTCCAGACGGTTCTTGACCTCCGAAATCTCGCTGATCTTCTCGTCCAGGTTACGGGCCATGGTGTTCATGGCCCGGGCCAGAATTCCTATCTCGTCATCCCGGTCATAGTGTACCCGGCGGGTGAGGTCACCCCCCGCCATAGAACATGCCACCTCAGTCATATCGGAAAGAGGGGTCGTCATACGGTTAACAAATCTCAAGCTGACCAGGAGGCCGAGGGTTCCGGCCGAACCAATCAGGAGGCTAATTATCCACCAGTGCTGGTGGAAAAGGTTTTTCATCCCGGTTAAAGGGACGGCCATCCGGACAACACCCTGAACCCGGCTGTCTTTAATCACCGGTGCAGCAGTATAAAGCATGTCAGTCCCCAGGTCTGGATTAAACCTGGAAAAAAACGAGGGATTGCCTCTCAGGGCCTCCCTGATTTCTGGCAGCCGGCCGAGGTTGTTTATGGGGGTTCCATCCTCCTGGGAATCGGCCAGAATTGCGCCGGCAGATGACACCACGATTATCCGGGCTCTGGTGTCCTGACCGATTTTCCGGACCAGGTCAGCAATCTCCGGTGATGGGCCGGTTAAATCATACTCTCCCAGCATTTCCCCAACCAACTGCGCCTGGGAAACCATAGTCTGGCGGAGGCTTTCCATATGGGATTTTTCCAGGTAGCGCGCCCCCAGGAGCCCTCCCGCCAAGACAAAGACCAGGATCAATGCCATATAGGAGAGCACCAGCCGCCATTTAAATGTATTAACCATTGCTGCCCCCTTCGAACTTGTACCCAATTCCCCGCACCGTCTTGATGTAGACCGGATGCTCGGTATCAGGTTCAATCTTGTCCCGGAGTTTGCTTATGTGTACGTCCAAAACCCGGGTATTGGTGGCATCACTGTAATCCCATAAAGTATTTAACAGGTAATCCCGCTTTAATACCTTGTTCCGGTTGCGGACCAGAATTTCCAACAGCTCAAATTCTTTCAGGGTCAGGTCAATCTTGACTCCATTGCGGAAAACCTCATAGCTGTCGGTCTTCAACACCAGATCACCGGCCTCAATCTCCCCGGTTCTAAGGGCTGGTTCCTGCCTGCGTCTCCTCAGAATCGCCTTCACCCTGGCCATCAGTTCCCGGACGCTGAAGGGCTTGGTGACATAGTCATCGGCCCCCATCTCCAGACCCAGGATCCGGTCAATCTCTTCGTCCTTGGCTGTCAGCATGATAAGTGGGATAAAGATCTTTTCCTCCCTCATCAACTGGCAGATTTCCAGGCCGTCTTTTCCGGGCAGCATCAGGTCAAGCAGAATCAGATCCGGGTTTTCTGAGTTAATCATCTCCCAGGCCTGATTACCATCATATGCTTCTATGGTGTCATATCCCTCTCTTCTCAGGTTATGGGTGATAAGGCGTACCAGGGATTCCTCGTCATCCACCACCAGAACCTTGGCCTTTATCATAAAAGCTCCTTTCTTTGGATCGTGAATTGGTTCATAGTAACGGCATACGGGAGTTTATCAGTGAGTTTACAGATCCGGAGTGGCGTTGTCAATTATAAGCATTAAGTGTTAATCTAGCGAACCCAACCATTTCATTAAAGCATGACACCATTTAAAGTCCTAACTTATATCCGGCCCTACGACGATTCTGCATATCCGGCAGGGAATTCGAAACGGGGTGAAACATATCCGTATGTAACTGGTACCCGGGTTGCGTAAACCTGGCAGGAAATTCGAGAGCCCGGACCCGGGTCCGGGCATACTGAAGGGCACTGGCTACCGGTCGTTGTCCACCACAGCCATGGTACATCGCGAAATACATACCAGTTTTTCCTGCTCATCATAGATCCTGATATCCCAGACCAGGGTAGAACGGCCAACATGGACTGGAACCCCCACCGCCTTCACTACCCCATCCCGCTTGCTGCGGATGTGGTTGGCATTGATCTCCAGGCCAACAGCACGCTGGCGGGTTGGATCGATGAACTGGTAACTGCCCGATGAGGCCACCGTTTCCGCAATCACCACCGATACTCCACCATGCAGGATTCCCAGCGGTTGATGAGTTTTCGGGGTAACGGGCATGGTTGCCACCACGCGCTCCGGTGTGTACTCAATTATCTCAATTCCCAATGTCTCCAGAACCGAATTTTTAGCGGTAGATTGATTGATATCTCCCATATTGCCTCCTCCCCTGGCGAAAATAAATATATTTAATAGCTCCTCCCATTT
>JBLNCH010000353.1:0-3308 GCA_050260485.1 Bacillota bacterium
GTTCATATGTCTTTCCTTTCGATCTGGATAAGAGGAACGATAATTTCTTCAATGGAAATACCGCCATGACTGACAATACGTTCTCCCTCCCGGACAAACGCCTGCCGGGCCGGGGCAATAAGAGGAAGGAAGGTATCCGGCAAGCCTACCGGTTGCCATTCTATAGCGGCAGGAAAACGCTTCCTTACCTTATCCCGAAGAAGGTTATCGGAATAGATACGAACCCGCTCGCCACGAAGTTCGGCCACCGCCCCTTCAGAAGGGCGTCCACAACCTTCAGCTTCAATATTGCCGTGGTCGGAAGTCAAGAAAACATTAAAACCTTGATCCAGCAAAAGATCCAAAAGCTCAGCCATGTAAGGTTGCTGCGCCCACTGACGCACTTGATTATACATGCCGGCGGTCCCCATTTCCATACCGTGCATAATTTTGTCTACCTTGTCGATAACCAGCCCGGCAACTCTTACCTTTGGATGGGAGATCAGCTCCTCTATGCGATCCAGGCTACCGTCACCCAACCCTTTGGTATAAACGACTTCGTTTAAGGAAAGCCCTTGAACTGCCCAGAACTGTGTCCAAAGGGTCTGTTCTTTATCGGTGGTCTGGATGCTGTTTGGAAAAAAGATGGGAGGCTTGCCAGCAAAAGCAGCCTGTCGCGAGACCGATGTGAGCGATGGAATCCAGGCAAATATGGTGTTTTCACGAAAGCGGAAATTAGGCCGCCGTGCTGCCAGCGTCTCTCGAACAACAATCCACTGGTCAAGTGAAAGCCCGTCCACAACCAGCAGGGCCATCTTATTATTGCGGACATTCCACGCATAACGTGCCAGAAACCGCGGAAGGTGGTGTAGCATGACCGGGGGAACAGGCGGAAGGTTGATAAACCCGGCGTAACGCCTGGCCAGCCATGAAGTAAACGCGGTATCCACCTGATTCTGGATGCTTTTGAAGCGTGATATTATCTCCCCATCGATGGGGTTTTCCTGTTCATGGACAATCAGATTAAGTTTAGCCCACCCTCGGACAAAGCGGAACCACTCCCCGTGTCTGGCATCTTCGGCCGGAATGGAGGACTGAAGATTATCGATGAGCTTGGTTATGCGACAGCGCCTGTCTTCAGCTTCATCGGTTCGAACACTTATACTCACCCAGGTTTGAGATAGCGTATCCGCATGCTCGTGGGATACGGAATGCAAAAAACCCTCCAGGAACAGATTGTCCATGTAAATCCGAATATCATGGTGGTCAAAGGGTAGATCAAGGGGACCGTCGATTGCCAAGCCGTACGGGTTTTTGTCCTCTTGCACAGTAGTATCCTTTTTTCCCGCCATGCGGTCGAGAAAGACCGGCCAGCGCTCCTGGAGAAACGTAAAGAAAGCCTCCCGGTCCGGGATGATAGTTTCCAACGGCCAATCGTCAAAGGTATTGTTATGACGTAGAAGCTGGATGAAGCGTTCATCCAGGACACCCGGTATGCGCTGCGCACGGTAATGGCGCCGAAGCAGCACACGGAGCAGATCGGCAGGCTGCTTGATGAGTTCGGGTGCAATTTCAAAGACGTGCCGGAGAACAAATTCCTTCGTAGCATTGTCCCCGAGCTGTCCAGGCGCGTGTCTTCTCTGGGCATCATATAAGGCGTCAAGGTCACCACGATCCAAGGCCGTTATAACCGGATAACTGAGATTAGGGAATATTTCGCCAAGACTAAAAGAGAGCCTGCGGCCCGCTTGCAGCAGATCAAACGGCAAAGAGCCCAAATCGCTGGCCTGGGCTCGCAATACAACCACGAGGTCCGTCTGTTCGCCCCGATCCCAGCGGTAACGGAACTTCGATTCATAGGCATAACGGAAAGCGACATGATCTTCGAAGGTAATCAGCTCAAAGCCCCGCTCCCGAATGCTTTCGAGAATTCTTTCCTCCAGCAGGAGAGCGTCCGGGTCGGCCACAAGGGTGAGCCGTGTGACCTTGGGGGTAAACTCTTTGAGGATTTCATCGCGCCAGTTGGTCATGAACGACACCACCGCTAAAACTTTATTTTACGAAGTTTTATCCGTCGGTTTCTGGATTCATTGTTCTTCTAACAGTCATTCAATCAAAGTGCGGACTTTGGCAAGAACCTCCGTGATAACTCCGCCGGAGCCTTGCAGGCAAATTCTGCCCCTCTTGCCTGCCTGGCACAATTAACATTTTATCGCAGTGCCAACAGAAGGATAAAATTCTAATTTTTAGGTTGGTTATTGTCGGCCCCTAAAGGTTGCAAGCTAGTCTCTCTCCAGAGGGTCTGGGTTTCGATGACGTGGCAGAGCTACCCGTGATTGGGAGAACACATCCACGACAAGTTGCGCTCACTCCCCGTTGAGTCGTCTCCACACTTCCCGGTAGTCAGCGCCAGACATGCGCAATTCTTTTGAAACAGCCTTGTTCCAGTCCCGCTCACTTAAAGACCTGAGAAACTGACGCGCATTAGTTACAGATCGCTCTCCTTCCCGAACTGTTAGCTTATATTGTTCACCCATTGGCTCGGCAATACTGCGTGGAACTGAATTAACACGCATCAATACGGCTTCTTCAGTGCGGACACCGTGATAAATCATAGCCGGCAAAACATTAAGGCGTCGTTTTAAATCGTCAGGCAATTTTTCAAAATCTAATCCTGACGCGGGCATTTTGCTTAATGCGGCAAGTCCCCAGGGCCCAGAATTAACAATGGTCTTGTAAATAGCTTTGCAGGTATCCGTTATCATACTTGTCATGTCTGCATCTTTGGCGGCAAAGAATTTTTTAGCAATTTCCGGTATCGAAACCCCGTTTACCCATGCCGTTGTTATTTCGGCAAGATGCTTTTTATTTAAACCGGTCCTGGTGATTTCTTCAAGAGAGCCGCGCAACTCAGGTACATTAAGCATTATTCCGATCAAGTTCGGAAGGAGAGAATTGTTCACATCCCCAAAAAGGCTACCCGGATCCCAATCTTTCACACTCAATTTATTCTCAAGCTGGTTAAGACCCATAAGGGCTTTACCAACCCCTTCCGGTGTAAATCCCGTGGAATCAGCCAGTATAGCGTTTTCGGGATGCCGAGCCAGTTGTTGGACATAGTCCCTTGTAGCTCTGAGAAGCGCTTCTGCTTTTGCGTTGCCGGTTTCGGATTGTTCGGAGCGCAACGCAACATAACCGAACGTATGTCGAAGAAGTTGTTCCGTATCCGCTAATACTGCATCCAGATTCTTTTTTTCAGACCAAAGATGCGCCACATAACAGCGAAAGTCGCTCCACTGCTCTTGTGCGATTACATTCTGAAGTTCATT
>JBLNCH010000354.1:0-3515 GCA_050260485.1 Bacillota bacterium
CACAGTCCTTGAAATCCTTATTATCCAGGCTGGTGGTTATCAGAGCTTTGAACTTATCCAAATCCTCGGCAGTCCTTTTACCCTTCTCTACTGCTTTGGTCTAGTTTTTGACAATGCCCTGAAAACCCTTGTTAACAAACGATTCGGCCACATCAACCAGGATTACCTCATACCCGGCTTCGGCACAGATCTGGGCAATACCCGCCCCCATGATACCTGCACCTAACACACCTATTTTTTTAATTTCCATCCGAATACCCCCTCAAATGATTGGTATATATCTCTTTGGTAATAAGTATTCTTCCATCCCTGCCCAATTCCTGCCTCGATGTGAATCTGCCACTGAAATGGTAACCACTGGTGGCCCCGGTTGGGGCTGGGGGAATCTTACTAGAGCCAGAGGTTGCCGGTCTCCTTGAAAGTTGATAGGTCATGGACCCTGACTCTTCCCTTGGAAAGGGTGTAAAGCCCGTTGTTTATATATAAGATGCGCTCCACATTCCGGTCGCTGCTGTACCAGTAATGACCGGCTTTTAGATAGTCCTCGTCAGTCAGGTGGGAAATGCGGGCTTTCAACTGGAATCCCTGCTTAAGGTCTACCCGGTAAACGTAAGCACCCTGGAACTCGAACTTCCCGTATTCAGGCATGCCGGATGAAGTTTTCCGGTCGGCTCGCATCACCGTCACCGGAAAGGCCAGGAGGTTCCGCTCCCGGGAAAATAGGATTGCTTTGTGGTTATGCAGGAGTTCTGATTCTGTTCCACGGTCCCCGATGATCTCCTTGAACATCTCCCTGGGTCTGGTGACATCCGTAATGTCAAACAGGGCGACTTTCATCCCGGTGTAGAAGGCCTGAGATCCCTCACCTACTTTTACTTCCACCGTGTCCTTGCCGAAGCCTATGATGTGGTTTTCATCGTATGGGTGGAGGTAATCGCTGTAACCCGGTATTTTCAGGGCTCCAAGAATTACTGGTTTTTGCGGGTTTTTCAGGTCAATCACAAAGAGGGGATCGACATTCCGGAAGGTCACCATATAAACCCGGTTGCCCATAAACCTGGTGGAGTATATCCTTTCGCCGGGAGCTATATTCTCCAGCCGTCCGGTGATGGCCATTTTGTCGTTCAAAACGTAAATATTATTCTTGGAGGTTCCCTCATCGGTACGCCACATCTCACCTGTTGTGGTTGCGATCCGGAAATAGCCATTATGTTCATCCATGGAGAACTGGTTGAGAATGGTTCCCGGCACCTCACCCTTACCGGTACACTCCGGATGTCCCTCATTCAAAGCCAGGCGGTATACCGTGGTTTTACTCTCCCGAGGTACAATTATTACCTCTGCCATAACCTTGTTACCGGTTGGTATAGGTTGTGGGGTATACTGCCAACGGCTGAGGGCCACATAGAGGTTCTTTTCCGAACAGTATATGTTTTCTCCGGCTCCCAGGTAAGTGGAGATCACGGCTGGCTCATTCTTGGTCAGGTCTATCCCGGCAACCATCAGGTAGTTCGGCTCCACACAACCCGGGAAATACCGGATAGCAGGATAATCTACCGCCACCAAACTTTTGCCGGCCGCACTATCACGGTAGTACGGCCTAAGATCTACATCCTCGCCCTCATCTAACCGGTAGTAGTTGATCCACTTATTGGCGGCAAGATACAGTATATTGCCTACTTTGCGGGATGAGAGGTAATTTCCCTCCATTTCAATCTCCCGGATCTTTATTACCTGGGAACGGTCACTGATGTCATAGACCAAAGCCTTAACGAACTGATTGCGCACTGGCGGCGGATAGACATCTGGAGACCCAATCTTTTTTGATTGGTAAATATGTTCAGCATAGGATTGTCCGATCACCACCAGCCGGTTCCCGTCCACGTACAGCTCCTGGGGAGTAAAACCGGTATCGGTAAAGCTTATGGTTGATGAGACCTGAAGCTTCGTAGCCGGGTAAGCCCGAATTATTTTGATCGCCTGCTTGTTAACCTGGTAGATATAATTGCCATCTGTCTTGACCACATCGGCCTCATCCACTCCAGCCACCTGCACATTGGTACCCGAGTAATCCTGAGCCGGTTCCGGGCTCGTAACCCGGTTCATCCCCGAAGGCGCGGCGGCATCAGCCGTCACCTTGGCTTCCGCTCTTACAAAATCCAGGTAGTACCTGCGGTTTTCCCCAATCTGTTCCAGGAGTTTCTTCAGATTATCCAGTGAGCCTACCTGCGGCAGCTGCTCAGACTCTAGTTGCGAAGTCGGGTTTGGACCATTTCTTATCAATTTCACCTTGGCCGGGGTTGAGGTGCCCGGGATTAAGGCAGTCGCTTGCGGGTGGGTTATCGCTTGACTCACCATATCACCCAGTGCCGGAGCCCGTAAAGAGTAGGCAACCGTCAGTGTATCCTCTCTAACCTCCAGAGAGTCAATGGCAATGGCATATCCCCCGGTAGGTTTTTCGCCCCAGGATAAAAATAGCCTCTGTCCTTCAATTCGGTACGATACCCCATCGGCGTTAGCCACCCCCGGAGCCGTCCAGGCTGGTCGGATGGTCACATAAAAGATTAGCAGACCAATAAAAACCGCCAAACTGATTAGCTTAATCCCGGTTAACCAAGCCCGGTCAATTTTCATAAGGTTATTTAGGTACCCCATTATTCCCCTCCCCACGGCAATGCTGGTCAGATTGCCAGTAAAAACTCTTTAACCATAATTACGCAATGTTTAATCGGTACCTTGCATTTGAAAAATAATTAATCGCATCCTACTGCAAAGACGCCATGCCTAGGCAGGATTTATAGCTGGCAATCGCAAATTAAGAGACTTGGTCCCTAATCCAACACCAGGAGGAAATCAGTGAAGCCGAGAGTAGCCGTGATTGGAACCGTTTTTTTGGACTGCAAGGGATTCGCCCGGCAGCATTACAACCCGTATGGACG
Source organism: Bacillota bacterium (assembly GCA_050260485.1). Classification (GTDB taxonomy): domain Bacteria; phylum Bacillota; class Syntrophomonadia; order Syntrophomonadales; family DTU052; genus DTU052. Next base: position 2,940 of record JBLNCH010000354.1, read on the forward strand.
AAACCTGGGCAGCGTCAAGTTTGTCCATGGTGGTGTAGGCCGCAACGTGGCCCAGAACCTTTCCTTGTTGAACCTGGAGGTATTATTTGTGTCTACCATAGATGATTCGCCCATGGGTAAGGAAGTAGCCTTCCGCTTACGCCATGCCGGGGTGAACCTGGATTACCTGAGAGTGAACAAGAACCGCGGGATGGGGCTCTGGCTGGCCTTGTTGGATCAGCAGGGAAACCTGGTAGGATCAATCTCGCAGATGCCGGATCTGTCTCTACTGCAGGAACTGATAGTAGAGAAGGGTAAGGAGATAATCGAGCGGGTGAATCATGTGGTGCTGGAATTAGACTTGAACGCCGAGATTTCAAGAATGGTCACCAATCTGGCCCGGCTGCACAGCAAGCCGATCTATGGAATTCCCGGAAACCTGGAGGTGGTCCTCAAGCACCGGGATCTCTTGGGCGACATTGAATGCTTCATCTGTAATGACGTGGAGGCCGGCAAGCTAATCGGTCAGGATCTCACCAGTCTGGAGGCTGGTGAGATCCTGCAGGAGTTAAAAAGACTCATTCGTGCGGTAGGCCT
>JBLNCH010000355.1:0-8960 GCA_050260485.1 Bacillota bacterium
ATCTAGTTGACGACTTTTGGTGACCGAAAATGACGATTTTCTAGTGGCCAAAAATACTGGTTTCTAATTGGCCATTGACAACCGCTGCTAAACTCAACCAGGCTGCCGAAAAGTTTTGACATATTTTTACTGTGTAATTACTGTGTAAATCGCACAGCAAAAACACATAATTTACAGCATTTTTTCACACCTTAAAATGGCAAGTAAAAACCCCTGTAAAACCGCATTCCTGCGATGTTCACAAGGGTTTAAAGTTTACGTAATTTTGGTGGAGGCGGGGGGAGTCGAACCCCCGTCCGAAAGAACGACAGAAACAGTATCTCCGAGCGCAGTTCGTGTTTTGGAGTTCGCTATCCGGACGCCCACGAACAGGCTTCCCTCAAGCTATCCCTGTAAATTTCCCCTTAAAAGCCCCCAGAGAGAAGAACTTTCAGGGTACCCTAACTAGCTGACGCCCTGCACCAGGCCGTTAGGAAACCTGGCCGGACGAGCCGCATTAAGCGGCTAGTGCGTAATTATCGTTGGCAGTTATACTTTTTGTACCGTTTTAACGAGGTGGCACCAACTCGGCTCGCTGCTCTTTCCACCTATTCCCCCGTCGAAACCATTACGCCCCCTTATTTATAAGCCCTCTCCTTAACAATGCGATCAATATCGCGCCTGGCGTCTCGTTCGGCGATGTCCTGTCGTTTGTCGTGGAGCTTTTTGCCTCGGGCAACTCCTATGACAATTTTGGCCAGGCCATTTTTAAAGTAGACCCTTAATGGAATCAGGGTGTAACCCTTCTGTTGAGTAAGACCGTAAAGCCGGTTGATTTCCCGGCGCTGCAGCAGCAGTTTTTTGGGCCGCTTCGGTTCGTGGTTGAAACGGTTGCCCTGTTCATAAGGGCTTATATGAAAGTTGATAATCCAGGCTTCACCATCCTTAATTTCGCCGTAAGCATCCTGAAGGTTGGCCTTGCCGCCCCTCAAGGATTTGACCTCGGTCCCCTGCAGAACCAGTCCTGCTTCCAGGGTATCATCAATATGATATTCATGGCGGGCCTTACGATTCTCAACTACTACTTTGACGTTATTATCTTTCATCCGGTTCACCCCGAAAAATAAACCCTCGCCCCGATGGTTGATATCCACCTGCAGCCAGGGTTTGATGTCTGCTGTCTTCAAGTATCATTATATAGCGTGGCGTATACTAGGTCAAGGACCGCCGGTGGGAGATCAACCATGGTACTTCTTGCGCGGTCTTGTTCTGTTCCTGGTGAGGTTGTCAGTCAGCTCGAAGTCAAGTTTGGCTTCTTCCACGTTGACCTTGACCAGTTGTACCTCGACCTCATCGCCAATCTGGTACACCTTGCTGGTGTGTTTGCCCACCAGGACCATTTGCTGATCATCGAATACGTAATAATCATCAACCAGCGATGATATATGAACCAGACCCTCCACAGTATTCTCCAGCTCGACGAAGAAACCGAAGGCGGTTATAGATGATATCACTGCCGGGAACGTCTCACCGACAAACTGTTTCATATATTGAGCGGCTTTGATGTTCACAGATTCCCGTTCGGCCTCTTCGGCCTGAATCTCCCGCGAGGTACACTGCTCACCGGCCAAAGGCATCAGGCTCTCCCAGTGGGCCTTCTTTTTGCCGGAGAGCGCCCCTTTGTCCAGTACATGGGTTAGGACCCGGTGAACGAGCAGATCAGGGTACCGCCTGATTGGCGAGGTAAAGTGCAGGTAATAGGGTGATGCCAAACCATAATGTCCCAGGGGGGCTGGCGAATACCGGGCATGTTTCAGGGAGCGGAGGATCATGGTGGATATTATCCGCTGCTCCGGCTGGCCCTTCACTTCGGAAAGGACCTGCTGAAGCACCTCCGGGGTTACCTTTTTCTTACTGAGCCTGCGGTTGAAAAGTGCCAGAACGCGAACAACATTTTCCAGATCCTCGTCGTCCGGTTTCTCATGCACCCGGTAGAGGGTGGGCAGTTGCATCTCATTGCAGTGACTGGCCACCACCTCGTTGGCTCGAATCATGAACTCCTCGATGATTGATTCCGCAATATCATGTTTCCGCTTCTCGATCGCCACCGGGATTCCCTGCTCATCCAGGATAACCTTGGTTTCGGGAAACTCAAAATCCAGGGCTCCCCGGTTAAATCTGCGCTGACGAAGGATGACCGCCAGTTCCTGCATGGTTTTGAACATGTTGATATAATCGCGATAACGTTCTATGAGTCCCGGTTCCTGTTCCTTAAGAATCCGGTTGACGTTGTTATAGGTCATGCGCTCATTGACCCGGATAACCGACTTGAAGATCTCGTAGTCTATTATGTCACCTTCGGGATCGATATCCATTATCACACTCATCGCCAGGCGGTCTTCCCCGGCATTGAGGCTGCATATGCCGTTAGAGAGGTTAACCGGCAGCATAGGCAGTACCCGGTCTACCAGGTAGACGCTGGTTCCGCGCTGGTAGGCCTCCTGGTCAAGTGCAGTCCCTTCTCTGACGTAATGGGATACATCAGCAATATGCACCCCCAGGCGGTACCCGTTTTCCAAACGGGTGATGCTTACCGCATCATCCAGGTCTTTGGCATCATCGCCATCTATGGTAACCATGGCCCATTCCCGCAGATCCCGGCGCCTTTCAATTTCTTCCGGCAGCACCACGGATGGAATAAGCTGGGCTTCCTTTTCTACCTTTTTGGGGAAAGACTCACTGAGGCCATACTTCTTCACAATGCACCTGATGTCGACTCCCGGCTCTCCCTTGTTGCCCAGGATCTCTACGATCTTGCCCTCCGGCGATTTGTCCCGGTCGGGCCAGGCAGTTATCTTCACCAGGACCTTTTGTCCTTCCTTCACTTTGGTTTTCGAGCTGGTCCGGGTGTTGATAGGGTACAATAACCTCGGGTCATCCGGGATCACCTGGGATATGGCTTTCCCCTTCTTAAAAGTACCTACCACCTCTTGATTGGCGCGTTTTATCGCCCTGATTACCTCACCTTCCGGCTTGTGTCCCGGGTGCTGACGCTGGTTTATCCGCACCATTACCCGGTCCCGGTGCATGGCTCCGTTCAGATCCCGCCCGTAAATGAACACATCCGGCTGATTGGGGTCATCGGGCAATAAGAAAGCAAAGCCCTTGGCATTAACCTGCAGAGCTCCCCGCACCAGGTTCATCATCTCCGGAACCCCGTATTTGTGTTTACGGGTCACTACGATGTCCCCGTCCTTCTCCATGCGCCCCAGTAATGCGGCAAATTCAGCCTCATCTTCCACTTCTAACGCCGTTAAAAGTTCCTGATAATTAAGAGGTCGATAAGAGTCCTGCTTCATATAATTCAGGATACTTTCCCTGGATAAAACCATTAATTCACCTTCCTGGTTGTAACTACAGTTCCTCAAAAGATTCCGTGCTTACGTTTCCTCGAAAACAACGTCTCACGTGCTGCTATATGGGCCCCTCATCCCATAATATAAGATTTTCCCCGCCGGGTTTAAAAAATAAACAGATGCCCGCACGAACACAGGGCCCGGAGATACCCCTGGTTCCTTGCGCTATTTATACTAATCACCAAGAGCTCTAGTGATAAACCGGTCAATCTCAGCACCTAATATCTCCAGTTCCTCTCCCATGGTAGCCACATGGGGAGACCTCATCAAATAAAGATAATGCATTCTTTCAGGCGGCAACCTCTGCGCCAGGATCTTGTAACTCCGGCGATCCACCAGCTCATCTCTACCTCCCTGCACCGCAAGAACAGGAATATCTATATACTCCAGCCGTCCCACCACATCCTTGACCAGAGCCTGCATACTAACCAAGGCCTTTAATGGTATGCGGTCGTAAGCAAAGCGCCCTCTCCCCTCCATCTCACGGTCCTCATCACCGATCGATTTCGGTATATAATTACGGAAGACCTTTATCAGCCGTGCCCAGCTGCTCTTCCAGTCCTGCAACACTAATGGCGGGTTTATGCACACAATCCCTCTTATACCGCGCACCCGTGCGCCCAGTTCCAGCGATAGCAATGCCCCCATTGACAGTCCAATTACTATCAGCGGATGCGGTTGCTGCAAAAGTCTCACCGCCTGGGACTCGACCTCCTGGTACCATTCCGGCCAGCGGGTCTGATTCAAATGCTTCGGAGTTGTTCCATGGCCGGGCAACAAAGGCGCATAAACTGAGTATCCTCGTTGGTGGAGGTATTCGCCCAAAAGTTTCATTTCCGAGGGCGATGCGGTCAGTCCATGAATAAGAAGACAGTTGACACGGCCTCCCACCAGTTCAAACGGCATGGCTTGTGGATTTACTTCATGCATAGTATCTCCTCAAATCCAATGAGTTTTAATCCCGGGATACGATGATTTTATATCTACTGCGTGATACATTACTCATCATTGCAGACTGCATCCCGGCATGCTTTACCGCGTCTGACACCATCTTAACAGATTTTCTGATGGCTTTGTAAATAAAAGAACCTCACGGTACCCCTGAGATACCATGAGGCTCAATTGACCGGTCATATTTGTTGTACGGCTTCCCTACTAATCTTCGGTAGGAATTCTCATGCCATAGAAGGAACGCCATACGAAGAACAATGAGATTAACAGGAATATAATACCGACAGTAGGAGCTACACTTCTAAACGATTCGGATATCGCGATTTCCATGGCCAGGAGGCCGAACAGGGTGGTAAACTTGATAATCGGGTTCAAAGCTACCGATGAGGTATCTTTGAAAGGATCACCTACGGTGTCGCCCACCACGGTGGCGTCATGCAGGGGAGTCCCCTTTTCCTGCAGGTCCACTTCCACGACCTTCTTACCGTTGTCCCAGCATCCACCAGCATTGGCCATGAATACGGCCTGGAACAATCCGAACATTGCGATTGAGATTAGGTAGGATACAAACAACGCTACCGGTTCTTCTCCGCCCTTGGGTGCCGAGAGGCATGCAAATGCGAGGGCAAACGAGAATATCGCGATGAAGATATTGAACATACCGCTCTGTGCGTATTGGGTACAAATCCTGACAACCTCTTTGGATTTCTCGGTAGCAGCTTTCTGGCTGGCGTTTTCATCAAGCTGAATGTTTTTCTTGATGTATGCGACTGCTCTATAAGCACCAGTTGTAACCGCCTGGGTCGAAGCTCCGGTAAACCAGTAGATTACCGCACCACCGCAGATAAATCCCAGGATGGTGTACGGGTTAAGAACGGTGAGAATCGTTTCCGGCTGAACACCGAGAACGCTTTGGATAACCAGAATCAACGAGAAAATCATGGTTGTGGCACCGACGACCGCCGTACCGATCAGCACCGGCTTGGCTGTAGCTTTGAAGGTGTTACCTGCTCCGTCGTTGGCTTCCAGATAGTATTTAGCTTTGTCGAAATCGGGCTTGAAGCCGAAGTTCTTCTCAATGTCTTTTTCAACGTCCGGAATGCTCTCAATTAAGGACAGCTCATAAATGGACTGTGCGTTGTCGGTAACCGGGCCATAGCTGTCAACAGCAATGGTAACCGGACCCATTCCCAGCATACCGAATGCCACCAGACCAAAGGCAAAGATTGAAGGATAGATCATGATTTCACTGAGACCGAATCCGCTGGCTATATAGGCACCAAACATAAGAGCCAGGAAGACCATGCCGATCCAGAAGGCGCTGAAGTTGCCTGCCACCAAACCGGAAAGAATATTCAGTGAAGGTCCACCTTCGCGGGATGCTTTAACGACTTCGGCTGCGTGGCTTGATTTGGGACTGGTAAATATCTTGGTGAACTCCGGAATTAGAGCCGCGCCCAGAGTACCAAAGCTGATGATTACCGCCAGGACCACCCAGAGATTCTGCAGTTCAGCAGGTTCTGACGATCCAGGTCCCAACAGGAAGTAACTGACACCAAAGGTTACAGCTATAGACAGAATCGAGGTGATCCAGACGAGGCTGGTAAGAGGCTGTTCAAAATCCATATCGTCCGCATTGCTGTATTTTGCCTGGCTCATCGCCCGGTTGATATAGAAAGCAGCCACGGAAGTCAGAACCATCAGCACACGCATTACGAATATCCAGGTCAGAAGTGCAGTCTGCAGATGTGGGGCTACCGCCAGTACAATGAAGGTAACCAGCGCAACACCTGTAACACCGTAGGTTTCAAATCCGTCCGCGGTCGGTCCTACGCTGTCACCAGCGTTGTCTCCCGTACAGTCAGCTATAACCCCCGGATTACGAGGGTCGTCTTCTTTGATACCAAAGACAATTTTCATAAGGTCCGAACCGATATCAGCGATCTTGGTGAAGATACCACCGGCGATACGCAAGGCACTGGCACCCAGGGATTCACCAACGGCAAACCCAATGAAGCTTGCTCCTGCCAGTTCCCGAGGAACGAACAACAGAATGATCAACATCATGATCAACTCAACACAGACCAAAAGCAGACCGATGCTCATCCCGGCATCCAGTGCAGTGTTTAGTACCTTGAGGGGCTTCCTCTCCAGTGCGGAAAAGGCGGTCCTGCTGTTGGCCAGGGTGTTCATGCGGATGCCGTACCAGGCAACACTGTATGAACCGAGAATACCGATCACGGTCCACATGAGAATGAATAGCACTCCACCAACGGGTTTACTTTGCAGGAAGCCAAAGTAGAAGGCTATACATGCTCCAATGAATAAGAACAGAACACCCAGGAATTTACCTTGCTGAATAAGGTATGTCTTACAGGTCTCGTAAATGGTGCTGGCCACATCCAGCATGGATTGATGTGCCGCGTATTTTTTTACTTTGTTAAACTGGTATATGCCGAATAGCATCCCAAGAACACAAACAATGATACCATAGTAGAGCAGTGTATTCTGCTCCGCACTCAAGGCTGGTATCACAAGATCCGCCTCACTGGCCAACGCCGCTGCGGGCGTAAGGGCCAATACAGACAGACTGGCAATTCCACTCAAGGCTACCTTAACTATGGTCCGGTACTGCCGACCAATGTACCAGGCCAGGAAGGTCAAGAGGAAAAGAACCAGACCGACTGATGCCACATTGATGTAGTTCATTATATTAGGATCCATGGTACTTGTATCATCCTCTCCCATATTAATGTGCTTATGACTGCATGTGTTTAGCTTCAGTTTTATAACACGGCAAGAAGCAACGTAAGCGTCATAAACAGAACTGCCAGGATGGTGGATAGCTTTTCAAATAGCTCATTTGCGGCCTTATTCTTACCGAATATAGCCTCCGCACCCCCCGCTATACTACCCGAAAATCCTGCGCTCTTCCCCGACTGCAGCAGCACGGTCGAAATCAATCCTAAAGCAACCAAGACGTCTAGGATTGTGACCAGAGTCTTAACCAAAGTCTCACCTCCCGCGCGGGAACTCCCTAAAGACCACATAAAATTTTAACATAGCCCGGCCATTCAGTAAACCAAAACATTAGTACTTACCTGGATTGAGCAAAGGCTGCTCTTCCCCGGAACACCCCAATGGCGTCAAGTTCCTCTTCAATTCGGAGTAGCTGGTTGTACTTGGCTACGCGATCGGTGCGGGCCGGCGCCCCAGTCTTAATCTGCCCTGCATTGGTAGCCACGGCGATATCCGCGATGGTACTATCCTCCGTTTCCCCCGAACGGTGGGAGACTACACAGGTATAGCCAGCGCGTTTGGCCATCTCAATGGTGTCAAGCGTCTCCGTCAGAGTTCCAATCTGATTAACCTTAATCAACACGCTGTTTGCTACCCCGGCTTTAATACCCCGGCTCAGCCTCTGTGTATTGGTCACAAAGAGGTCATCCCCTACCAGTTGGGTTTTCTTGCCCAGCTTTTTGGTTAAGAGTTTCCATCCGTCCCAGTCGTCTTCGGCCAGCCCATCCTCAATAGAGATGATCGGGTACTTCTTGACCCAGGTTTCCCAAAAGGCCACCATTTCCTCAGAACTAAGTTTTTCCTTTTCACCTCCCATCCAGTAGAATCCATCGCGATACAATTCGGTCGCCGCGATGTCCAGAGCAAGGAACATGTCCTGTCCCGGTCTGAAACCTGCCGCTTCAATGGCTTCCAGGATAACCTCAACAGCAGCTTCATTGGAAGGTAGATTGGGGGCAAAGCCTCCCTCATCTCCCACTGAAGTCGTCAAACCCCTCTTTTGTAGAACCTTTTTCAGTTGGTGGTAAACCTCTACCCCCATACGCAGGGCTTCCCGAAAGTTTTCTGCCCCCGCAGGCACTATCATAAATTCCTGGATATCTACGTTGTTATCGGCGTGTTTACCTCCATTTAATATGTTCATCATGGGAACCGGCAGTTCTTTGGCATTGACTCCCCCTATATACTGGTAAACGGGGAGCGCCATAAAATTAGCGGCAGCTTTAGCAGTTGCGAGGGACACTCCAAGAATGGCGTTGGCTCCCAGTTTTCCTTTGTTGGGGGTGCCATCCAGGCTGATCATCAACCGGTCGATCCCCGCCTGATCTACACTATCCATCCCCACGATTTCGGGAGCAATAATCGTGTTGACATTCTCAACCGCATCTAACACCCCTTTACCCATATACCGTCCCTGGTCACCATCCCGCAGTTCAACTGCCTCATAGGCCCCGGTCGAAGCCCCGGAAGGCACGGCTGCTCTTCCCATGGTCCCATCCTCGAGAATAACGTCGACTTCAACGGTTGGGTTGCCCCGGGAATCAAGTATCTCCCGGGCGTAAACATCGGCTATCAGGCTCATGCTATACATCCCTTTCATCATTCATTATTTAGGCAGGCACCACCGGTACGGTTATCCGGTTCTTGTCCCCTAGATACAGTGTATGATTGCTGCACAGTGTCCCGTTTACCAGGGTACTCGGCGTTCTCATTCTATAATTAAGCTTTCCCCAGTCATCTCCTTTGGAATCGGCAATCCCAGAATACTCAGCATGGTGGGAGCGATATCCCGCAGACTTCCCCCCGATCTCAGTC
>JBLNCH010000356.1:0-12005 GCA_050260485.1 Bacillota bacterium
AAAATTGAGGTTGATAAGGAAAACCTGACACTCACCGTACTCGATAACGGCATCGGCATGAACAAGGACGAGTTGGAAGACAATCTTGGAACTATTGCCAATAGCGGCTCGCTGGCATTCATGAGGGAAAACCAGGGGGTCGAAGACATTGAAATCATTGGCCAATTCGGGGTTGGCTTTTATTCGGCCTTCATGGTCAGTAAACGCCTTACCGTGATTTCCCGGGCCTATGGTTCCGATGAGGCCTTCCAATGGGAATCCGAAGGACTGGATGGCTATACCATAACCCCTGCCAGCAAGGATAGTGTGGGGACCGTTGTCATTCTGAGCCTTAAGGACAACAGCGAAGAGGACAACTACGACGAGTTTTTGGATACTTACCGGATCAAGTCGCTGGTTAAGAAGTACTCCGATTATATCCGCTATCCCATTAAGATGGATATTGAGAAGCGACGGCTCAAAGAAGGCAGCAAAAATGAGTATGAAAGCTACACCGAGACTGAAACCCTTAACAGCATGGTTCCCATCTGGCGTCGCCATAAAAACGAATTAAGCGATGCTGACTACCATTACTTCTATAGGGAGAAGTTTTTCGACTTCGAAGATCCCTTACGGGTTATTCATAGCAGCACCGAAGGCAAAGCAACCTATAATGCGCTCCTGTTCGTTCCGGCGCGGATTCCATTCGATTATTACAGCAAGGAGTATGAAAAAGGCCTGCAGCTCTATTCCAATGGTGTATTAGTCATGGAGAAATGCGCCGACCTCCTGCCGGATCATTTCAGCTTTATCAAAGGACTGGTCGACTCACAGGACCTTTCCCTGAATATATCCCGAGAGATGCTGCAGCATGATCGTCAATTAAAGCTCATCGCTCAGAGCCTGGAAAGGAAGATTAAGAGTGAACTCCTGGCCATGTTGAACAACGAGCGCGAAACCTATGAGAAATTCTTTAAAAACTTCGGTCTGCAGCTGAAATGGGGCATTTACAACAACTTCGGTGCCAACAAAGAACTCCTGAAGCCCTTGCTTATGTTCCATTCCTCCCTGGAAAAGAAGCTGGTTACCATTGAGGAATATATCGGGCGGATGAAGGAAGACCAAAAGTATATCTATTATGCCTGCGGCAAGAACATCGATAGCATTGATCGCCTCCCCCAAACCGAACTGGTCAAGGACAAAGGATTTGAAATCCTGTATCTGGTCGACGATATTGATGAGTTTGCACTGAAAATGCTCCACGATTACGATGGCAAAGAATTTAAATCCGTTTCCAGCGGCGACTTGGGTTTGGAGACCGAGGAAGAGAAAGAGTCGGCTCAGAAACAGGCTGAGGATTACAAAGAACTGTTTAACTTTATGAAGGATGCTCTCAATGGAAAAGCCAAAGAAGTGCGCCTCTCGCCAAGGCTTAAATCCCATCCGGTCTGCCTGACCAGTGACGGTGCATTGTCATTGGAAATGGAAAAGGTATTAAACTCACTGCCTTCGGAACATCAGGTCAAGGCCGACCGGATTCTGGAGATTAACGCCAACCATCCCATTTTTGAGACCCTTAATCAGCTGTTCAAGGATGATAAGGATAAGCTGAAAACCTATAGTGAAATTCTCTATAATCAGGCCCTCTTGATTGAAGGCCTGCCCATCGAAGATCCGGTGGCCTTTTCCAATCTTGTCTGCGATTTGATGGCGGAGAAGGTATAAGACCGGGACTGAGTTTCACGGGGCTGACAATCGTCATTCACGGGATGATTGCCAGCCTCGTACTTAACGATCTGCATAGTCAAGACTCCGGCTTATCCACAGGATGGTTCCAGTAAACCAAGCCTTTTCTGTTTCTGTGTTTTATGCCTTTGTCAAAACATCCCTGTTCCTAAACCCCAATAATCCGATTCCCGCCAGTATCACTGAAAGGCACAGAAGCCAGAACAATGGAACCAGCGGTATACTTGAAACATTTATTGTATAGTGGGCGTAAGAAAAGGGAGAGAAACGCATCAGTGACCAATCAATTACCCCCGCCTCCCAGGCAAACTCCAATACACTAAACGATAACCAAAACACCCATCCCAGAGACGTTGCTCGAGGCCATAAGCCATAAAGCATAGCTGTTACACCCATCAGTACCCATACAGGTGGTATTTTTGACACGCTCATCATAAAGATATGCCAGAATTGACCGCTCAAGTCGCCGGTTACCACCCCGTAAACCAATCCCCCGGTAATGCCTGTGGCCACCAGCAGTACGGCAGAATTTAAAGTTGCCACCATTAAATGACTGCTCATCCATCGAATCCGGCTGACCTGTTTATCTACCAGCAGTTCTGCTCTGCCTTCATTCTCCTCTTTTTTAAGACGCAGTACGATGGTCATTGCATAGACAGCTACAAAGAGTGACATAAGATAGATGCTAACACTGATAAAGACATACCCCAAACCCACCTCATCAGACCAATTCGTGCCACCCAGGTTCGAAAGCCAACTACTCATTCCGCCGGTATTGGATAATCCAGGAGAGATGGCTGCAAACACGCCAATATACGAGACTGTTCCTGCCAGCCAGCCGACGAGGCTTCGCTTATGCAACCTCCAGGCCAAGGCCGAAGGACTGGAAAGATGGAGAGCTGCTTCCGGAGGTCCGGAACTGGCCGAAAGAACACCTGCCCCCAAGTCTCTGCGAGCAGAAAGTACGTAGGCAATAATAGTGGGTACAGCCGCAAATGCGGCACAATACAGCAGGAACCATCCATGATTACCAGCGAATGGCTGAATCACCCGCTGCCATGCCATGGGAGTTATCCAGCTTAATAAGGTATAGCCTCCTCCAAAGTTATTAAGAATCGCCATCACCATTGCAACGCCTAAAACCGCGACACCAATGCCTCGGGCAGTTCCACTGTTTTCCCGAAGTTGAACAGCAAATGCCCCTAATCCGCCGAAAAAGCACCCAATGGCTGACATGGTCGCCCCAAAGAGAATTGAACCATCTACAGCACCCCCAAGACGAATGATTGTCAAGGCGATCAGCAATCCAGCTGCCAGGTTGCCGACACCGGTGAGCATCAACGCAGCAGTCAAGCTGGCATATTGGCCTACTGCATAGGCACGAATCAGTTCACTGCGACCTGTTTCTTCATCTGTGCGGGTGTGCCGGATCACGGTAAGCAGGCTGCCGATCCCCAATGCCAGTGCCAGTTGAGAAGTGCCTCGCCATACAATAGCTCCGGAAAGGTCAAAGGACATAACTGGGCCCAGCAGTGCTGATATCAATGGATCTTTATTAAACTCAGTCAGGACAATCTGCATTCCCTGGCTGGCCATAGCTGTGAAAGTTGCAGCCACGATCAATACCAGGAGCACCGGAAGGAATACCCAGATGGGCAAAAGAAACCTATCACGTCTAAGAAACAGGCTGAAAAGTGTTGTAGTACCCGTAAAATTGCTGGTTTTCACCTCAGTACTCCTCCTTATCACGAGCACTGGTGCCATAATGGCGTATGAACAACTCCTCAAGGCTTGGCGGTTCAATGGTCAACGATTTGATCCCCAGCGGCAGCAGCACCTCCAGTACTCTTGTCAGGGCATTGGATTCCACTGAAAAACGGTACTTCAAACCATCTTGCAACAAATCATGAATTCCTGATAATCTTTCCAGCCCAATGGCTAATCCACCAGTCTCCACACAAACTGTGGCCTGGGTGAGATGCCTAAGCTCAGACAGGGTTCCCGATTCCACGATCTGCCCTTGCCGGATAATGCTTACCCGATCGCAGAGGGTCTCCACCTCTGAAAGGATGTGGCTGGACAGGAGAACGGTTTTGCCGGCTTTCTTAATTTCGGCCACGCATTCCTGGAAAACTACTTCCATCAGAGGATCCAGCCCCGAGGTAGGCTCATCCAAAAGATACAGTTCTGCCTCACATGAAAAAGCTGCCACCAGGGCTACCTTCTGCCGATTTCCCTTGGAATAGGTTTTGCTCTTCCTGGTTGGATCAAGCTGAAAGCGTTCCAGCAGCTGCTTTTTCTTAGAAACATTAAGTCCTCCATGCAGGCGTCCCAGTAAGTCGATAATTTCACCTCCGGTCAGATCGGGCCATAGGTTGACATCCCCGGGGACGTAAACCAGCCGGCGGTGCAATTGCACAGCATCCTGCCAGGGATCACCGCCGAACAGGGTGATTTCTCCAGACGTTTTACGCAGCATACCCAGCAGGATACGGATAGTCGTAGACTTTCCGGCACCGTTAGGACCAATAAACCCGTGAATTTCTCCTTGCGTCACAGTGAGATCAAGTCCTCTCAAGGCCCAGGTTTTGCCAAAGGACTTGGTCAGCTTATGAGTATGAATTACATTCATGGGCAGCCTCCCGAAATATATGATATATAACGAAACGTTTCAATAACTCTATATTATCTAATTATGAAGTGCTTTGACAAGAAGTTATATATATTCTAAAATAAATCATTATAAAAATTTGGCCAATGAGGTGAAACATGAACGGATATGAACGCCGAACAGAATTGAAAAAAGAAAAAATACGAACCGCCGCAGTAGAGCTTTTTGGCAGGTACGGAACGGACAAAACGACAATAAATGAGATCGCCAAGAAAGCGGGGGTTGCGCCGGCCAGTATATATAATTATTTCGGCAGCAAGGAAGGCTTGATGAAGGATACAATTAAAAACCTTCTTGAAAATAGCTGGAAAGCAAAAAAGGAACTGTGGGAATCAGACCTGCCCTTTCCCGAATTATTGAAGAATGCCGTATCAATGAAGGATGATTTTATTGACAAAATTAACCTGGAGCTTCTTGCCGATCCGGAGATAAAGAAACTGATGGATGACTTTTATTATCGAAGGTATACCGAAATCGTCAGTCTGTTTATTGAGAAAGGACGAAAGGAAGGGTACATACGCAGAGATCTTTCTATTGAAGCGGCGATGCTTTATCTAAGAATGTATCAGAATGTGATTCAGCAGCCTGAAATGCTGATAAACAGAAATAAGAACCTGGTGAAAGAATTATTTGATTTAATGTTATATGGGCTGGCAGGACAACCTATTACTGATGAGACCAGGTAAGCAGTGTTCCGCAGAATAGTGACGTAAGTAACAGGGAAGCAGGAGGATTGTCGATTGTCCCCCTGCTTCCTCGAGTAACTATAATCGGACAGGGTTCCCCGCATTTTACTGGGGAAATACTACTACCAGGAACATTTTGAACTGCTCAACAGCAAATACAGCATGCGGCTTCTTTGCCGGCATGACAATGGCCTCACCTGCATTCAGAGTGAACTTCTCGCCGGCTATCGTTATTTCTCCGGTGCCGTCCAGTGCAATCACCATGGCGTCACCCGAGGATTCGTGAGTGCTGATTTCCTCCCCTTTATCAAAGGCATATAACGTAAGGCTCAAGGCCCGATTCTGCGCCAGCGTTTTGCTGACTATTTGTCCAGGCTGATAACTTACCTGCTCTGCCAGGGGAAAAACCGATGAAAATTCAACGTTCTTGATATATTTTTCTGCCATAGTTCCAACCTCTCATAACTTCGCTGTAATTATCCGTCATTTGAAACATGGTGACAAAACTATTCTTCTTCCAGGTGAATCAGGAATTTCCCGGTGCTTCCCTGCCAGTTGGTGTCGACCACCTCATATTCAACCCCGGCTATGCGTATCTCGGCCCCGATCAGGTTGTAGTTGGTCCCGTTATAGCTGTAACGGGCGGGATCAAGAATAGTCACATCGTCAAAGTCTCTCCAGTTTCCACCGGTATAGATGTAAACCGGATTAGAGGTACTGGCCTGCAGGAGCGCGCCTCTGCTGTAGAAAAGGTAATCAGTTGGTTGTCCGGAACTGGTGGACGATTCCGAAACCTCGATTACCACCATGTTCAGGGTGTTGTCATAATCAATCTCCTCAATATCATGGATCCGGCCGTCAAAGCGGCATTCAAAGGAGGCATCCAGATTGTACTGGCGCCCGCCGATGCGCATAACGTTGCGTCTTACCACCAAAACCCTGTCAAGGTCATAGGGAGTACCATCCATGAGTATTTGTACCTCGTCCACATCATAGTATTCATCATTGATAAGTACCTTATCAAAATCGGCGGCTTCACAGTAGAACGTGAATTTCTTGTCATAGATCCTGATGTCTTCGATAGTGTAGTACTCGCCATTAATAATCATGGTAACCTCGTTCGGTTCATAGGTTTCGTCGTCAGCGCTGAAATTGCCTGAAGCATCAATGGTGAGCTCGTTCAGGTAATACCTGGTATTATCAATAATAAAATCGATGCGGGAAATGCGGCTCATATCAAGCCTTGAGTTCCCAACGTATATATCCGTAATGTCAGACAGGGCAAGGCGGTTGAATATAACAGGGTCGCTTTCAGTTAACTCCAGAGCGGTATCTCCTGAACCGAGAATAACCCTTTTAACGGTGTAAAACTGGTTGCCGGGTGCGATGGTGATCGAGTTGTCACGCAGGTCGATCTGCTTTCCACCCACTTTGACCGTGTACTGGTCGAAGATTTCCATGTCATACAGGTAATAATCGCTGTTAACCCGACCCACATAGAGTTTTACGAACTCCGGATCGTACCTCAGGTTGTTAAGTGCCAACCGGTTAAGCCGCATGGAGGAAGGATACACTACCAGATTGCTGCCGGAGGCACTAAGGCTGCTTATCACATAGCGGTTGTTGTTTACTATCAGGTCAGGGTACTTGGTCCCTGCATTCAATGAATACAGATAGGTGTTGTTAACAAAGAGTGAATTCCCGGTGACGCTAAGGCTGGTGATTCGGACTTCATTCAGCCCAATTTTCAGGTAAACCGGGGTGGCCAAAAAGTCGTAGGTGTTGCCACCAACCACGATGCGGTTCAGAACCCCGGAACCGACAGAGGAGCCGGTGCCGAGTTTCTTCAAGAAGTTGTTCAGCATGGTGCAGGCCTGGGCACGGGTAACCTGGTTAAACGGTTTAAACGTGCCATCGTTGTAACCACTTATCAATCCCAGGTTGTAGGCAGATATTATGTAATCACGGTAAATACTCTTTTCCACATCGGTTTTATCCGCAAATGTAATAGTCCCGCTCCCCGGCGACTGGCCCAGGGCCCGAACCATCATGGCTGCGGCTTCGCTGCGTTTGATGGCCTGGTTGGGCTTGAAGGTACCGGAGTACTCGCTTTTCACCACAATACCTTCACTCACAGCCCGGTTGATCAAGCCCCTGGCCCAGTGACCGCCGATATCACTGAAGCTGTTGGTAGCTGAGCTGGAGGCCTTTAGTCCCTTGATATTCATAATTATCGTCAGGAACTCGGCCCGGCTGATGGTGCGGTCCGGGCGAAAGGTATTGTCGGTGTAACCTTTTATGTATCCTTCATTTACCAGGTTATTGATGTAAGACTCCGCCCAGTGACCTTTTATGTCGCTAAAGGATACAGCCGCAACTGAGATAACCGGGGCCAGTAAGAATAGACCCATTACCGCACAAACAAGAAGTGCCCAAACTGTCTTTCGCATGACGATATAACCCTCCTCGTCCTGGAAAACTCTATTAATATGGATACGTTACCAGCCTGCTGAATCTTTCGCCTAATATATGGGAAACGGCATAAATCCAGGTTCAAGGTGCTGCTCCCAATTTCCCTGCATATTTGCTCCTTAACAGTTGACGTCCCGCTGATTCGCTGCAACCTGAGATTGCCGTCCCCACGAATAGGCCGCCGCCATTAAAACCTCCGGGGTGGAGGTCCCGGTTCTCCGGGGCAGTGTAACTGTGATTACACAGGACCGGGAAGAAGAAGCATACCCCGAGCCAACCTCAAATTCCTAGGTGTGGACTTCCACCGGCTACTTTCCGCTATTATTAAGCTTTTTTTGGGGAAGGACCTCTGTGTGTACCCTTTCGAGGGTTTTGACCGCCTCGGGTTGGGCGTAGTGGATACAACGCCCCAGGTAGAGCTTCTCCCAGGCTCTCCAGCGGTTGGCGTACTCCTCCTTGCTGATCCAGTCGGGGATTTCGCGGGCTGAAGCCTGAAGCCCTGCATTGACCGCACTCATAATCAGTTCTTCAAGGTGGAAGCACCCTTCGGAGTTGATCAGAGCCTGTTTGACTGTCTTACCGAACCCGGGTCCGATCTGTGCACCGACCAGCTTTTTGATGGATCGCATAGCCTCCTTGCAGATAGGAAAAGGAGTATTCACCGCTTCCGCGTGAGCCTCAATGATTTCGCTCTTGAAGAAATCGATAACCATATCAACCTTCAGGTGGTGCAGGTCATCTTTAAGCTCCCCCTCTACGCGGAATCCCCGGTGAGGGATATCAATACATCTGATTATCTCTTCGCGGGTATAAGCCAACAGCATCATCCCTTCTATATATTTAGGTGAAAACCCTTTACGCACGGTTAGGCACCATAATAATTGGTCCCGGCCGGCAATTAATATGGTAATAAGCGGATTTTAATACCTGATTAGTTTAAGTATACCAAGTAGTCAAATTTACGGATAGGTTGGTTGGGCAAGTTAAAGTACTGTGATATAATGCGGGTCTCTAAACGGGGGAGAAGAAGGTTTTGGACATAATTACATCCCACAACAGTCTTGATTTCGACGGTTTGGCCTCCATGGTGGCGGCGAGCAAACTGTTTCCTGCAGCGATTCCGGTCATACCAGGTACCTTGTCCAAAAACGTGCGGCAGTTTATGGGAATCTACAAGGACAGCCTGGTATTCCGGACCCCCAATGAGATTGATCTGGATGCGGTGGAACGGGTTATCCTGGTGGACACCCGGAACCTGGCCCGTCTGGGTTCATTAAAAGGCCTGGAGGAAAAGGACTGCGAGTACATAGTATTTGACCATCACCCGGATGGACCGGGTGATATCAGCGGCATCGTTAATGAAGTCCATATGGTGGGAGCAGCTACCACTATACTGGTGGAAAAGATCCGGCAGGAGGACATCCTGATTACACCATTTGAGGCAACCATCCTGGCTCTCGGCATCTATGAGGATACCGGCAGCCTGCTCTTCACTTCTACCGCCGACCGCGATGCTGAAGCGGTGGCTTACCTGCTGCGCCAGGGGGCCAACCTATCGGTGGTGGCCAGTTTCGTGGAAGAGCCTTTTTCCAGCGAACAGCGCCATCTGCTGCAGAAGCTTCTGGCCAACGTCAAACGATACCGTATTAACGGCCTCGACATCGTCATGGCTTCCGGGGTTGAAAAGGGCTTTATCTCCGGCCTGGATGTGGTTACCCATCATCTCCTGGAGGTTGAGGTGTGTGACGCCATATTTGTAGTGGTGGTCATGCAGGGTAAGGCCCAGGTGGTCGCCCGGAGCAGGACCTCCAGTATTCTGGTAAACAAGATCCTGTCCTCCTTGGGGGGACATGGGCATGAAAAGGCGGCTTCGGCTGTTATCAAGCAACCTGATTTGGAAGAGATCGAAAACGCGATTCTGCAGGAACTTAAGGAAAACTCGCGCACGGGTCTTTCGGCTCGTGATATAATGTCGAGCCCGGTAAAATCCTTATCGGCGGATGTCACTATGGATGAGGCAGGAAAGACCATGCTCCGCTACGGGCATACCGGTATGCCGGTGGTGGATGGCGATCGCCTGGTGGGAATAATATCGCGTCGCGATGTGGATAAGGCCAGGATTCATAACTTAGGACACGCACCGGTTAAAGGTTTTATGACCCGGGATGTGGTTACAGTTTCACCGGACACCGGGGTTAATGAGATCTGGAGAATTGTAGTAGAGCGGGATATCGGACGGGTTCCGGTGGTGGATGATGGTCGACTGATTGGAATCGTATCCCGGACTGATCTCCTGCGCACCATGCATGGTGACCAGTATCCCGAAGACCATTCGGTACTGCACACCGGGTCGGAACTGGAAATAATCAGTGATCATCGCGAAACCCTGGAGGTTCGGCTCCCCAAAAGAATTAAGGACATCCTGAAGACAGCCGGCATGATCGCCGACGGTATGGGAGTCCGGGTTTACTGCGTAGGGGGGTTTGTCCGGGATCTACTGATGAATGTAAGAAACTTTGATGTTGACCTGGTGGTCGAAGGGGACGGCATGGAATTTGCCGGGAAGCTGGCCGCAGAACTTGGGGGGAGAGCCAGACTCCACGAAAGGTTCAGAACGGCGGTGGTCCTGCTCCCGGACAGGTTCAAGATCGATGTGGCCACAGCCAGAACCGAATACTATGAGTTTCCGGCCGCCCTGCCTCGGGTGGAGAAATCTTCGATTAAAGAGGATATGTACCGCCGGGACTTTACCATCAATACCATGGCTATCTGCCTGAATGGAGACCAATATGGGAAAATGTTTGATTACTTCGGTGGGCAGCGCGATCTTGAACAGGGATTGATAAGAATTCTATATAACCTGAGTTTTGTTGAGGACCCGACACGGATCATTCGCGCCATCCGGTTCGAAGCCCGTTTTAAGTTCTGTATCGAACCGGATACGCTGCAACTGGCCCGATCTGCGATCCAGCGCCGGCTCTTGAAGCAGCTTTCTTACAAACGGATTCGCCAGGAACTGCAGCTGATCCTGGAGGAGAAGGATCCTTTACCAGCCCTGCGCCGCATGGAGGAGATCGGGGTATGGCAGTACGTTCTACCCGAGGTAGTGATTAATGACAGAATGAGGTATAACCTGCGACGGGTACCACGGGTACTGGGATGGTTGGCGGAGAGGGAACTCGATCGCGGGGTACGCCCCTGGGTGGTCTATATGCAGGTATTGTGCTCACGCTTAGAACAGTCAAAGCTGCTCACTGTGGTTAACCGCTTTCACTTTGACCGGGAAACAGAACGCTCTTTGTCCAGGATACAGGATATGATTGATTTCGCCCGGGATTTTCAGCAGCAGGAGAGGATGCCCTTCAGTCAACTCGACCAGATCCTGCAGGGGTATTCTATGGAAAACGTGGTTTTCTTCCTGCTCTGCCTGGACCAGGAGTGGGCCTGGGAGAAGGCCGTCAGGTACCTGGAATTGGCCCAGAATGTTAAAGTCGCTTTGAACGGGCATGATCTTAAGAGGATGGGGATACCGCCGGGCCCCATATTTAAGATACTCCTCGACCGCTTGCGGGCAGCGCGCCTGGACGGCCGGGCCACCTCTTATCAGGATGAGGTGGAATTGGTAAGAAAATGGATGGAGGATAGTTCATGTTAGGTTTGCCAGATATTCGTGAGATGCTTATAATGCTTCCGGGGCTAATAATCGCCCTGGCCTTTCATGAGTATGCCCACGCCCGGGCCGCTGATTACCTGGGAGATGATACCCCTTATTACCAGGGAAGGCTCACCTTGAATCCTCTAGCACACATAGACTGGCTGGGTTTTTTCATGCTTCTGATAGCGAGATTTGGTTGGGCCAAGCCGGTGCAGGTAAATCCTCTGAACTTCAAGGGGGTTGACATCAGGAAAGGGATGATGCTGGTTTCGCTGGCGGGACCCGGCATGAATTTCTTACTCGCTGTAGTTGCCGCCTTGCTGATGGATATAATCTCCATGCTGCCACAGACCACTAATACGGTAATTGTCCTCAACCTGATTTATCCCATTCTGTGGTATAATGTCATGCTTGGCTTGTTTAACCTGATCCCGGTGCCTCCCCTGGATGGTTCCAAAATCCTGGCCGGAATCCTCCCTGACAGCCAGGCGGTCCTGATTGACAATCTGGAGCGCTACGGACCCATAATCCTCCTGGTGCTGGTTTTTTCCGGCATCATAGGACGGTTGCTGATACCAATCATTAATGTAATAATCGGGCTTCTGCTCAGCCTGCTATAGCTCGGGGTGACTTTTTGGAGGTTTTAAATGAGCTATTCGGTCAAACTGGAAATCTACGAGGGACCACTTGATCTCCTATTAAAGCTCATTGAACAGAACCAGGTTGACATTTATGATATCCCCATCGCCACCATCACCGATCAGTACCTGGCTTCACTGGTTGAACTGGTGGAGGT
>JBLNCH010000357.1:0-3470 GCA_050260485.1 Bacillota bacterium
CTCAAGGTCTTTGTTCGTGGGAAGATTGAGGATGATCCCTCGACTTATCCTTTTATGGATTTTAAAGAGACCATGACCGAGCCGTACCAGATGTTTAAACCCAGCTTGCTCAAGCCCGAAACTGGCAAGTCCACCTCTCCGTCATCCGCCTCACGGGGCGGTGAACCCGATTTGGATCTTAACCTCCCGGAAGAACTTAAGAAAATAATCTCCCCTCAAAACCCGGCCTACCTTGAAGATGAAACGGTTGACCCCAGTCGAGAATTTGACATAATTAATTAACCCCATGTCAACTCGCAGCTTTCTTTAAACGAGATTCGCATTACCGGGTCCTGGTCGTTTATGCTGTACTGGGGTATGATAAAAGAGTACCTGAAAATGGAGGTATTTGCTTGAAGAAATATTTGTTTCCCGACGTATACGTGGAGTCAATACTGGATCTGCCCTTGGAAAAACTGTATGCCCACGGCATCAGGGCCTTTATTTTGGACCTCGATAATACGGTAACCGAATGGAACAGCCAGGAGGTCAAGAGCGAGGTGGTGGCCTGGATGAAGGAAGTGAAAAACAAGGGTTTCAAGGCCTGTATCGCCTCCAATAATGGCCGGGAAAGGGTAGTCGCAGTTGCAGAAGGACTGGGAATACCTTTTGTATCTAAGGCGGGTAAACCGCGCCGGAAGGCTTTCTGCCGGGCACTGAAGGTGATGGACAGTTCGCCGGAAGAGACGGCAGTTGTCGGGGACCAAATCTTCACCGATATCCTGGGTGGTAACCGCATGAACCTTTTTACTATTCTGGTGGTGCCCATTAATAAACGGGAGTTTATTGGTACCAGGGTCATGCGCAAGTTTGAAATCATGGTCCTCCGGAAAATTAAAGAGGCAATAAAACAGGGCGATGTGAACTCGCTTCTGTCTGACTGACTTGCCAGGAGATACCTGTTTTTGCAATAATCAACGTATATGTGAAGGGAAATCATAGCGAACGGGGGATACCGGGTGCAGTTCGATCACAATACCAGGATATTTGGACTGGTTGGTTATCCGCTGGGGCATTCGCTATCACCGTTAATGCATAACCTGGCGTTTGAAGCCGTGGGAATAAATGCGGTTTACCTTGCTTTCCCGGTGAAACCGGAACATGTCAAATTGGTGGTTGAGGCTGCCAAGACCTTTGGCATTCAGGGATTTAATGTAACCATACCTTACAAGGAATCAATCATACCCCTTCTTGATCAAATCAGCCCTGAAGCCGAGGCCTGCGGCTCGGTCAATACCGTTCTTATAAAGGACGGCCTGGCGGTCGGATATAACACCGATGGGGCGGGGTTCATGGACTCCCTGGAGCAGGAAGGGGTTAAGGTTCCGGCGGTAGCAATGATTATTGGTGCCGGTGGTGCGGCCCGGGCTATAGGATACCAGCTCGCGGCCCGGGGTGCCATTACGGTTTTTGTAAACCGCACCCCGGAGCGGGCAGTGAGCCTGGCCCGTGAAATTACAGGGATTACTGGCCAGGAGAGCTGGGGGATGTCCTGGGATGACAGTAGAAATGCAGGCTTCCTGCAGGACACTGAGCTGCTGGTGAACACCACCCCACTGGGGATGTACCCCAGGATTCATGAAAAACCGCTCTTCGACCTGCGTATGCTCAACCCGGCAGCAACCGTCGCTGATATAATATACAATCCAATCACTACCCGGTTTTTGCAGGAGGCTGCCCAACTGGGGCTTAAGACCATTAACGGGTTAGGTATGTTTGTAAATCAGGGTGTACGCAGCTGGGAGATGTTTACCGGACAAAAAGCACCCCGACAGCTTATGGAGGATGAGCTGAGAAGCTGGCTGGAAAAGAATGAAACCCGAAACCTCCGGTTATACTCTCGTTGAACTGTTATCGGTTTTAGTCATCCTGGGCTTGATCGCCATGCTGGCCTGGCCAAGGTACCAGGCTATGGCTGATAAACTGGCATTACACCAGGACGCTGCTATTCTGGCGCGTGAGTTACGCCTGGCCCGGCAGAGTGCCATCACCTACGGGAGGGAATGTGCGGTCATTTTCGAAGTCGATTCTACCAGCTACCTGGTGCGGCAGGGTGAGAACTCGAGAACCGTTCAGATGCGCCGGGGTGTAAAAACGGTCTGGACCAGATTCCCAAAGGATCCGGCCAAGCCTTATGACGGCAGCCGGTCAGCGTGTCGTTTCCTGCCTTTGGGAGTCCCCGTCCAGGGGGGAACCGTACATCTGAGAAATCAGCAAGACCAGTCACTCTATGTCGTGGTAGCCCCGGTTACTTCCCGTGTACGTATAACAGAGACTGATCCGGGGCTTTAGGGTGACCCGTTCCGAACAGCAGTGATGCTTTTGTCCGGAAAAAGCGTATGCTCTTTTTTGAGCAGTGATGATCATCTAAGGGTGGAAGCCTTAATCTTTGGGAGGAACCAATGTTTTTTGATCTAGCATTTATTTTCTTCGCCCGTATTATAGATGTATCCCTGGGTACGGTACGCATGATCCTTACCATCAGGGGTGATCGATACATAGCTGCGGTCATTGGTTTTTTTGAGATTATGGTCTATGTGGTAGCCTTGGGCAAGGTTTTGGGCAGCCTGGAAGACCCGTTAAGGTTGGTCCTGTATTGTTTGGGTTTCGCCAGCGGTGTTGTCGTAGGCTCCTGGGTGGAAGAACTCCTGGCTCTAGGATACCGCGGTATTCAGGTGACAACCGACAATACCAACCACGCTCTGGTTGACCGGCTCAGGGAAGAGGGGTATGCCATAACCACCTGGAATGCGGAAGGACTGGAAGGTCCGAAACTGGTCATGAACCTGATTGTCAAAAGAGGTATATCCGCAAAGTTAGCCGATCGCATCCGGGAATATGATGAACACGCCTTTATTGTTTTTATGGAGCCCAAGACGTTTACCGGGGGCTATTTCAAGAAGAAATGATGGGGGAGAAGGATTTGCTGAGACTGCTCACGGCCGGTGAGTCGCACGGGCCGGCCCTGGTTGCAATATTAGAGGGATTACCGGCCGGTCTGGCAATCACACAGGCGGATATCAACAGGGAGCTGGCGCGCAGACGGATAGGCCACGGCCGAGGGGCCAGGATGTCCATTGAACCGGATCAGGTGCGGATAATCTCCGGAATCAGGCACGGGAAGACTATGGGAAGTCCGGTTACCTTAATGATAGAAAACCGCGACCACGGGAACTGGCAGGGGATTATGGACCCCGAATCACCCCGGGTAGGAAAAGAGGTCAGAAGGCCCCGCCCCGGTCACGCAGATCTGGCAGGCGGGATGAAATATAATCATCAGGATTTTCGTAATGTATTAGAGAGATCGAGTGCCCGGGAAACTGCAGCCCGGGTGGCTGCCGGGGCAATATGTAGGAAATTTCTAGCACTATTTAACATAAAGATTTATAGTCAGGTGGTATCAATAGGAAATGTTACCAGTCCGACGCGAG
>JBLNCH010000358.1:0-3251 GCA_050260485.1 Bacillota bacterium
CCCTACTGCCACGCCTGAAACACAGGCAAAAGAACATGGAGAGGACGCAGCTATCCACGTCAAATACATGGCTGAAAGGCCCCGTTCAGAGGGTCTTTTTTCGTCGGATGGCCCCTTGGACGCTGCCGCGACTAAGGCATTGCTGTCTAAACATGAAGGAATTGTCTGGCGTGCAATTGTTTCTTTGAGAGAAGACGAAGCTGGTCGGATTAATCATCTTGAATATGCTCATTGGCAGGAAAGCCTTCAACGGGCGTTGCCGCAGATCGCCAAAGAAATGGGTATACCCGAGTCAAATTTCCGGTGGGCAGCGGCCTACCATCCTGAACCTGGTCATCCGCACTGCCATATTGTGTTTTGGGAGGACAGGCCTGGCCGCGTGTGGGGTAAGTTGTCCGATGGCGAAAGGCGAGGCGTTAAAAAAGCCTTTGTGAGAAACATCTACGCTTCCGAGCGAGAACGTCTCGGGATCGAAAAAAGCTTTTACCGTGATGAAATTAAAAAGGGAGTCCGCGATGTACTGGGATTAAAGCAAGCTATCGCAAAAGAATCTGAAGTCGTGAGAGCCGAGATAGGAGATCCACCGGGTTTGCCTCCCCGGATTGGTATCCAGCAACGAGAGGAATTGGACGAAAGACTTGCGGCCCTTGGCGCTGATATGCCCGGGAAAGGGCGAACTGCGCTGGGGTATATGCCTCAAAATGTGAAAGATGAGGTGCGGAAAATCGCAGACTGGATTTTAGAGCAGCCCCAATTCCGGGCTGCGGTTGAGAAATACCTTGAGGCGCACACGGAATACACCAGAATGTATGTCCATCAGCCGGGCCAGTTGGAGGCCGCCCGCCGGAGAGCGTATGAAGGCCTTCGGGATCGGGTCTGTCAGGATTTACTTAGGGGCGCAGTTAGTCTTTGCCGTGATAGTGAAAACGGTCATGTTTGGAAACCGCTCGGTCATTTTAGCATAGCCAACACCGTATGGAAGGCAGTATGGCATACAGTGCAGAGAGAACGATCCAAGGCGGAATACAAAACTAGGCGCATGAACAACAGGGAACGCGAAGATGAACGAAGGCGCAGGGAGGGTAGAACCAGATGAGAAGAGACAAGGCGTTACCGTTCAGGATTGTTTTTACTGTAATTGTTGTAACTTTAGATTTTATTGTTCTGCCGCAACTGTTACTGGCTCTAATTCATTTTAAACAGGGCACGTTTAGTCAGTTTCAATTTTCGTTTTTTGGTTGGATTACTGCGCTTCCGCATGTAAAGGACGTATGGATCTGGATTCAACCGATGGCTATTGGGGCAGTGACATGGATCTGGCTTACCGGTCGCAGCTTGGTCAACATGAACTACCTTGACGATGTTCCGCAGCCTTCGGGTCACGGACAACATGGGACTGCCAGGTGGCAAACCGATGAAGAGATTGGTCATAATTTCAAGGTACATCGTTTTTGAAAAAGGGGGAGTGAAAGTGTCTGGTGGAATTGTAATTGGCACCGATCCAGACAGGAATAAATACTGGACCGTAGATGACGATACGCATGTACTGCTGATAGGCACCACCAGGAGCGGTAAATCAAGGCGAGTTATAATGCCTACAATTTGGCACCTGGCACGATACGGGGAATCAATGATTATTTGTGACTTAAAAAAGGAATTACAACCGATTACAAAGGATTATCTGCGGTCCAAGGGTTATAAGATCGTTACTCTGGACTTCCGCACTCCGAATACAGGTAATCGGTGGAACTTGCTTAATCCCGTTTTGGAGGCATTGGCTTACAATAATACTGCTTTGGCAGTGCAGCACTCCGACGATATTGCACACACCCTGTCTTATGACTCGAAGTACAGAGGTGACCCTATCTGGCCAGCTGCAAAGAAGGCATTAATTTCATCACTTATTTTAGCAGTAGCTGTTGAAGCACCGCCTCCACACAAACATATGGGGACGGTGTTTTACTTACTCGCTCATTTGGGCCAATACGGCGGGGAAGCTCTTGATAGATATTTTGCTTCTTTATCCATTAGCCACCCGGCCAGAAACCCTTATGCAATATTCCAAATGTCCACCGACAAGATGCGGAGTAGCATTGCAACTGATACGCTGACAACACTTCAATTGTTCGGCGTTGACCCCGCAGTAGTATGGATGTCCTCAGTCCAGGATCATGATCTGGCAGCAGTAGGGAGAGAAAAAACAGCCGTGTTTTTGGTGATTCCGGATGAGAGAACAAATCGAAACGTTCTAGCATCGCTGTATATTCAGCAAAGTTATGGGGCGTTGGTCAATCTTGCAAATCAGCATCGAGGTCGATTGCCTGTCCGGGTTAATTACCTGCTTGATGAGTTCGGGAACATTCCGGCTATTGCTGATTTTACAACCAAAATAACTACTGCGGGAGGCCGTGGCATCCGGTTTACTCTTGCAGTACAGGGAATTGATCAACTATCAGAGCATTACCCAAATCGCGAGAACACCATTATGGGACAATGCTGGACCTGGATATATATACTGACAAGCGATGTCAAAACGGCAGAATTGATTTCAATGAAATGTGGTAACTACACGGTTGCTACCGAAAGCTATAATTCTTCTGCTCAAATGTCCGGTTCACGGTCCGAAGGTGTTACCCAGGGTCTAACTTCTCGACCTCTGGTCATGAAAGACGAGGTATTGCGCTGGCCTGTTGATTCCGCACTTGTTTTGCGAACACGGATGCAGCCTGCGCGGTTGTCTCTTCCAGATATATCTCGGTTGCCTATCTGTGATGACTTCGATATGCATCGAGCCGGGGAGCCGGATCCCGCGATACCCATCAGTTTGCCCGAACCTTGGTTACCGGAGATTGCCGCACCGACTGCAAATCATCGGACAGGCAATCGTAGTCAGGAACGCCCTGTTGATCTTGGATTTTAAAAAGTTACAAAGAAACAAGATTTTCATTCAGGAAGTTAAATTACTGCGCACTTTTAATAAACTGTGTAGCACGAAGGAGAGGGGGTTATCATTAAAAAGACAGGCTAACTAATGGAGATCGAAAGGGAGATAAGTCGAGATTGGTGCCGGGCTTAGATAGGGTCCGGTACCACTGTTTTTTATAGTAATTCAAGTCAGGAGGAATATCATGCGAAGTATTGTTTCTTTTCTTTGTTTTTTATTCCTGTTTGTATTGGGGGGTTCCCCGGTTGCGCTCGCCGATACTCCTTCAATTGTCTCTGGTACGAAGGAGCTTATGGATGCCGCCACC